>NZ_JBFANV010000007.1:0-229984 GCF_040674955.1 Nonomuraea sp. NPDC049695
AGCGCCGTGGTCGGTACGGCGCTCCGCGGGGCGGGTGCGGTGGCTCGGGAGGCTAGGCCGGCAGTGCCGGGGTGCCGATGACGCGGTTGATCCAGGCGTCCGGGTCGGCGATCTCCGGCGTCGTGGGCAGCGTCTCGGGCGAGGTCCAGATGCGGTTGAAGCCATCCATCCCCACCCGGTCCACCACCTTCCGCACGAACGCCGACCCCTCCGCGTACTGCTTCATCTTGAGCTCGATCCCCAGCAGCCGCCGCACCGTGCGGTCGAGCCGGGAGCCGCCCTCACGGCGCTGGGCGAACTTGGCGCGGATGTCGGCCACCGAAGGCACCACGGACGGGCCCACCGCGTCCATGACGTAGTCGCCGTGCCCCTCCACCAGGGTCATCACGGCCGTCAACCGGTCGAGGATCTCCTTCTGGCCGGGCGACTGGATGGCGTCGATGAGGTTGCCCTCGCCGCCGCGCACCACGTCGGCCACCGTGTCGGCGGCATTGCGGAGGCGTTCGAGCAGCGTGGGCAGGTCGAGGTCGGAGGCGAGCAGGAACTCGGTCATCTGCGACCGTACGTATTCGCGCAGCCACGTGACGCCCGTGAACTGCACCCGGTGCGTCTCCTCGTGGAGGCACACCCACAGGCGGAAGTCGTGCGGGTCGACGCCCATCTCGCGCTCGGCGTGGACGATGTTGGGAGCGACGAGCGTCAGGCGGCCTGCGGGCTCCTGGCCCGTGGGGTCGGGTGGGAGGAACAGCTCGTACTGCCCCAGGACCCGCGAGGCGAGGAAGGCGAGGACGGCCCCCACCTCCACGCCCGTGATGCGGGAGCCCACGGCCGTGACGATGGCGGGCGGCTGGTTGTCGCCGCTGCTCATGCGCTGGGTCAGCGGCTCGAGCACCACGCGGAAGCCCTCGACGTTCGCCTTGATCCAACCGGGCCGGTCGACGATGGTCGCGGCCTGCGGCGCGGTCTCAGTATGGATCTTGGTGAAGCTGCGCACGTGGCCCTCGGCCTCGCGTGACAGGGTGCGGAGCTCGGCGACGGCCTGCCTGGCCTCCTCCCGGCTCACCTGAGGACCGGGGCGCACCAGGCGCGTGCCGGTCGTGACGGCCAGATCCCAGTCGATCACCTGCATACCGTCCACCGTACGTGCTCCAGACTCAACCCGCGAAGGAGCGCTCTCAAGACCTCGCCACGATGGCCGCCAGACGGTCGAGTACGGGTTCGGCGGTGACCGGTACGCGGTCCGCCATGAAAGCGAACGTCACCAGCCGCCCGTCCTTCGTGGTCGCCATGCCCGCCAGCGTGTTGACGTTGTTGAGCGTCCCGGTCTTGGCCCGGACCAGGCCAACCTGGCCCCGGCTGTCGCGCGACGTGAACCGCCGGCCGTTGCCCAAAGTGCCGGAGAAGCCGGCGATGGGCATGCCCGAGGCGATGGCGTGCAGGTTCGGCTGGTTCGCGGAGCCCGACATGGCGATGACCGTGGCAAGAACGCTCGGGCTGATGCGGTTGAGGGTGGACAGGCCGCTGCCGTCGGAGAGCGAGACGCCCTGGGCGACCCCGAGCCGCTGGAGCACCGCGATCACCGCCTTCGTGCCCGCCTCGACCGAGCCCTCCTTGCCCTCCTTGATGGCGACGTGTCTGGCCAGGGCCTCGGCCATGTCGTTGTCGCTGTGGGTGAGCGTGTGCTCCACGAGGGAGTAGAGCGGGGCGGAGTCCACCCGGCCGAGCTCCGGGGCGCCCGCCGGGGCCTTGCCGGGCCGTACGGACCTCGCCACCGTGATGCCCTGCTTGGCCAGCAGACTGGCGAAGGCCGCGGCGGTGTACTGGGGCGGGTTGGAGACCCGGGGCTGGCGGTTGCGCGGGTTCTGGCGGCCTTCGTCCATGGCCAGGGCGTAGACGGGTGCCGCCTCGCCGTCCGGGACGTAGTTCGGCTTCCACCCGGGCGCGATCGGCGATCCGGCAAAAAGCGATGAGTCGTATGAAAGGGTGATTTTTCGAATATTTTGCGCTTTAAGGGTCGCCGCGGTGCGGGCCGCCAGCGTGGCGAGGCTGGCCTGCTTCGGGTACACGGGCTTCGCCGACGGACCGGCGAGCAACGGGTCGCCGCCCCCTACCAGGACCACCGTGCCCGGGCTCGCGCCCTGGACGACCCTGGTGGAGAAGCGGGTGTCCGGACCCAGGGACGCGAGGGCGGCGGCACAGGTGACGATCTTCGTGGTGGAGGCCGGGACGATCGGGGTGTCGGCGTTGGAGGCGAAGATCCGCTCGCCGGTGACCGCGTCGAGGACCACCGCGCCGACCCGATCGCCGAGCGCTTTGTCACCCAGCGCGTCGGTGAGCTGCCGCGTCAAAGTACCCTTGGTCGGGAGAGGTCCGTCTCCTGGCTTCACCGAAAGCTGGGCCAGCACAGGCCCCGAGGTGACCACGGGGGCGGAAGGAGGCCCTTCCGTCGGCTTGGTCGGTGGAGACTGCCTCGTCAACGCGCCCAGGCTGAAGTCGGTGGTCATCGCGTAAACGCCGATGACGATCGTCAGGGCCTGCAGCACGGCGAGAGTGGTCAACATCACCCACCGGTCGTGCCGCGCCACGTCGCCTGCCCTCTCTTGAGTGTTCGCCTACGAGACATTAACGCCCACCCGGGGGTGCCGGGGGGCTTGAGTGCGGGAGACGATGCCGGACCAGGCGCTGCCTGGCAAGGCGGGATCGACCCATGAGAAAGGACCGCGGTGGAGTTCGACGTCGTCGTTGAGATTCCGAAGGGGCAACGGAACAAGTACGAGGTGGACCACGAGACCGGGAAGATCAGGCTCGACCGGCTCCTGTTCACCTCCACGCAGTACCCCGCCGACTACGGCTTCATCGAGAACACCCTCGGCGAGGACGGCGACCCGCTCGACGCGCTGGTGCTCCTGCAGGAGCCGACGTTCCCCGGCTGCTACATCACCTGCCGGGCGGTGGGCATGTTCAGGATGACCGACGAGAAGGGCGGCGACGACAAGGTCCTCTGCGTTCCCTCGACCGACCCGCGGATGCACCACATCCAGGACATCCATCACGTCTCGGAGTTCGACCGGCTGGAGATCCAGCACTTCTTCGAGGTCTACAAGGACCTGGAGCCGGGCAAGTCCGTCGAAGGCGCCAACTGGGTGGGCCGCATCGAGGCCGAGGCCGAGATCGAGCGCTCCTTCCAGCGGCTCAAGGAGTCCGGCGGGCATCACTGACGCCTCACTGGGGCCTGGTGGCGCCCACCAGGTCCCCTCGCCAGATCGGGGCCACCCGCACCACGTCGCCGGTCTGCGGGGCGTGCACCATCTGCCCGTCGCCGACGTAGATCCCGACGTGGTGGATGGTGCTCGGATCGTCTTTGACGTAGCCGAAGAAGAGCAGGTCGCCCCGTCTCAGCTGGTCCAGCGGCACGTGCGGGCCCGCCGTCCACTGGGTGCCCGTCCAGTGGTCGAGCTGTACGCCCGCCCTCTCCCAGGCCCGCATCGTCAGCCCCGAGCAGTCGTAGGTGTCCGGGCCGGCGGCCGCCCACACGTACGGCTTGCCGAGCTGGGTCAGCGCCCAGTTGGCCGCCATGTCCCCCGTGGCCGAACCACCTGAGACCAGCCCTGGCAGCGCCGCGGCCCGCTGCTGGGCCAGCAGCTTCGCGCGGCTGCGCGCCTTGTCCACCTGATGGCGCAGGACCACCGTACGCGCCCTGAGCTCCTTCGTCTGCTCCTGCTGCTCGGCCACGGCCGCCTCGGCGGCGCTCTTGGCCGCCCCGACACGCTCAGAGGCGGCCTGCTGGGCGGCGTAGGCGTTCGCGGCCTCGGTACGCAGGATGGCGGCCACCTGCTGGGCGTCCTTCATCCGGCCGAGCACCGCCGCCCGCTCGCCCCAGAGCTGCACGAGCACCCCGGCCCGGTGCAGGGCGCCCTCCCTGTCACCCCGATCGGTGATCATGCCGATGATCGGCGCCATGGGAGCCATCCCGCCGTAGCTCTCCGTGGCCAGCAGGGCGACCTCCTGCCTCACCCGCTCGGCCTCCGCGTCCGCCGCCGCCAGGCGCGTCATGGACTGCGCGTACAACTGCTCGGCCTGCCGGAGCCGGACCAGCTCGCCGTTGTACGCCTCCACCAGTCGCTCCGCCTCGGCCGCCAGCCTGTCCAGCTGCGACTGCGCCGTGGCCAGCCTGGCGGTGACCGCCCCCAGCTCCTTGGAACGGTCACGTGCTGTCTGGCGTGCCTTTTTCACGTCCCGCGAGGTGGGGGGTTCGGCCCCCGCAGGCGGACATAGGGCGACTATCAGGCAGCAAGCCAGCAGCCCTGTCCGAAATGCACGCATTGGTCCCCCTGGAAACACATGGCTACTCTATGCACACGGTTCCCAGCAGCCCGCTTACGTAACGTAGTCGGCCCCCGCGTGTCGGGGATCAGCCGGTCGTGGTGGGCGACGGCTCCTCACTGGTGGGGGTGGCCGTCTGCGTGGGCGTCGCGGCCGGGGTGGTGGGAGGAGGCGGCTGCGTCGCCGTGGGCGTGGGGCAGGGAGTGCGGGTGGGAGGCGAGGGCGGGGACGGGTGGCCGGACTGGTGGCCGGGCGGGTGGTCAGATGGGGGGCCGCCGTCCGGCGGAGCCTGCGTAGGAGGCGGAACGTACGTGGGCGGCGGGACCTGTGACCCGGGCGGCCGCTCCTGGGGCAGGGGCGGCCCGGAGGACGGCTGTCCACCATCAGGGGGACGGACCACGTCGTTGACCGGCACGACGGGAGGCACGAGCATCGGGGCGCGGGTCACGCTGATCGGCTGAGTGGCCCTGCTGTCCAGCACCGGCTCCCCGGTCACCTGGGCGTCCGGCGACTCGGAATGCCAGGGCAGCTGGATGCCGGGCGGCTGGCCCGTCGCGGGAAACGCGGCCGTCGCCACACCGGACACGCCCCCGCTCGCCCCGTCGAACTGCTGGAAGATCATCACTATCGCCACCACGGCCGCGACCGCCGCCACCGCGCTCGCCAGCGCCTTAGTCCACCCCTGAGCGCCGTTCTGCGCGGAAACGGGAAACCCGGCGGCGCCCAGGCCGGCCGTACGCCTGGCGACGTAGCGGCGGTAGGGCAGCAGCTCCGGGTCGACGAAGCAGCTCATCACCCGGATGCGGAGCGAGTCGGGCAGCGCCTCGCCGGGCAGCAGCCCGAAGACCTTGGCGGGCGACACCTCGCGATGGCGGTGCGGCGCGCAGATCTCGCACCGCGGCAGGTGCCTGACCAGCCGCTCGCGCATGTCCGGAGTCAGCTCGCCGGAGAAGCCGGCCAGCATCGCGGCCCGCCGCGGGCAGTCGTACGGGCCCTTCCTGGCGAGGATCTCGGCGGTGATCGCGTCGCGCAGCAGCTCGCGGGCCCCCTCCAGGAGCGGCTCCACCTGCCGCGTGCCGAGCACCAGGGCCAGCTCGGACGCGGACAGCGAGTGCCGGTAGGTGAGCTCCAGGACCTCGCGCTCGGCGACGGGCAGGCTCTGGACGGCGTTCCAGGCCATGATCCGCAGGTCGCCGTCGGCAGGGTCGTCCAGGGGCGGAGCCTCGGCCAGCGCCTCGGCGGCGCCCGGCGGCGCGGCGGCCCTGCGGCGCATGCACTCCGCGCGGGCCAGCGCGTACAGCCAGGCGCGCAGCCTGTCGGGGTCGGCCAGCGCGTCCGCGTGCGCCTCGGCGGCGATCAGCGTGTCGCGGAGCGCCACCTGGGCGCCGTCCGCGCTCAGGAGGAGGGACCAGCAGTAGCGGTAGACGCTCTCCGCGTACGTGTCATAAAGCGCGGAGAGCGCATCGGGATCACGGGCGCGGAGTGCTTCGACCAGGACGCGGTCATTCATATGACCGAAGGTAATTGATTGGTAACTAGTAGTTCTACCGGTTTACGCCTACGGCATAGCGGCGCCCTGGTATTTGCGGAGAATTATTGCTTATGTTCGTTAACGACCTGGGTGCTCCGGTCCACCGCGAACGGCTCGGTGACGGGCTTCACCGTGTGGATCGGCACGGCGCCGGCGAGCGCCAGATCCTCGTAAGGCCGGCCGGTGGATCCCCAGGTCCTGGCCGTGATGTCGGTCCTCGCCACGGTGGCCCCCGCGGGCAGCCCGGAAACGGTGAGAATGAATCGCGGCGGGCTGCCCGCTTTGACGTCATCCACGAACGTACTGCCACCGCCGAGGAGTTTGCCTGCTTTGTCGCGCAGCAGCGCGTTCACTACCAGACTGCTGGCCGGCATTTGATAGGGATTTCCGACATATCCAGTAATAAGGTATGAGCCATCTTTTTGGCGCAAAGTCTGGCTTCGCGTAATGGGAAAGCTCTGGAACGCCGAAGGAATGCGCGCCGCCATCCGCCAGCGCGCTGGACGGTACTGGATCGTCACCTTCGCCGGCTTCTCCACGGAGGTGGCCTGGCCGGTGAAGGCCAGGGACCCGCCCGGCGGCACGGCGTCGAGCGGCTGGTCCATCCTGACCACCTCGGTGCCCTTGTCGTCGTGCCCGACGATCGTGGCCACCACGTGCTCGCCGAAGTGCCACGGGTTGGCGTTGCTGAGCACGCCTGCCCAGGTGACGGCGTACCCGTCGGCGGATTTGACGATATTCGAGACCTGTTCCTTGAGAGCCAGGGGCTTGAGCTCTTGTACTGGTCGTTTCTCGCTGGAGCACCCGGAGAGGCAGATCGCCCCGAGTGCCCCGAGTGCGAGCAGGCTGGCGGTTCGGCTACGCGGGATCACTTTGCCGTGATAACCCGTGCATGGGCACGGATGGCGGGTGACACGCGCCGGGCGTACCAACTCTTTAACGCGGGATCTTCAACGGGGACTCTTCAACGCGGGCTCTTCAACGGGGGCGCACGACCCTGGCCTCGTCCCAGACCGCCTCCGGCGACTCGTAGACCGTGCCGTCGGAGCCGAAGACCAGGTAGCGGTCGAAGTCGGCGGCGAACCAGCGGTCGTGGGTGACCGCCACCACCGTGCCGTCGAACGCGTCCAGCCCCGCCTGCAACGCCTCGGCGCTGGCCAGGTCGAGGTTGTCGGTCGGCTCGTCGAGCAGCAGCAGCGTGGCCCCGGACAGCTCGAGCAGCAGGATCTGCAGCCGCGCCTGCTGGCCGCCCGAGAGCGAGTCGAAGCGCTGCTCGGCGGTGCGCCCCGCCAGCTCGTAGCGGGCCAGCGTCTTCATCGCCTCGTTCTTGAGCTTGGCGTGCTCGGCCATGACGATCTCGACCGGCGTGCGGCCCAGCAGGTCGGGCCTGGCGTGGGTCTGGGCGAAGTGGCCGGGCACCACGCGGGCGCCCAGCCGGGCGACGCCGTCGTGGGCGACCGGCTCCCCGGCCAGCAGGCGCAGGAAGTGGGACTTGCCCGAGCCGTTGGAGCCGAGGACCGCGACGCGCTCGCCGTACCAGATCTCGAGGTCGAACGGGCGCATGAGCCCGGTGAGCTCCAGCCCCTCGCAGATGACCGCGCGCTTGCCGGTGCGGCCGCCTCTGAGGCGCATCTTGATGTTCTGGTCGCTCGGGGCCACCTCGGGCGGCCCGGCCTCCACGAACTTGCGCAGTCTCGTCTGGGCCGCGTGGTAGGGGGCGGCCATGCCGTCGTTGTACCTGGCCTTGTTCTTGAGCATGTTGACCAGGGCCTTGAGCTTGGCGTGCTCCTCGTCCCAGCGCCTGCGCAGCTCGTCGAGGCGCTCGTTGCGGGCCTTGCGGGCCTCCGCGTACGTGGCGAACCCGCCGCCGTGGATCCAGATGTTGCCGGACTCGACGGTCACGATGCGGTCGGCCGCGTTGGCCAGGAGCTGGCGGTCGTGGCTGACCAGCAGCACCGTCTTGGGCGTCTCCCTGAGCTGCTGCTCCAGCCACTCCTTGCCGGGGACGTCGAGGTAGTTGTCGGGCTCGTCGAGGAGCAGCGTCTGATCGGGGCCGCGCAGCAGCGCCTCCAGGACGAGCCGCTTCTGCTCGCCGCCGGACAGCGTGGCCACGTCCCGATATTTCACCTTCTCGTACGCGACGCCGAGCGCGGCCACCGTGCAGGTGTCCCACAACACCTCGATGTCGTAGCCCCCCGCGTCGGTGTAGTCGCTGATCGCCTGCGCGTAGCGCATCTGCGTCTTCTCGTCGTCGCGCTCCATCATGGCCAGCTCGGCCTCGTCGAGCCGCTCGGCCGCCGCGCGCACGGCGGGCGGGGCGACGCCGAGCAGCAGATCACGCACGCTGCTGCCATCGCGCACGCTGCCGATGAACTGCCGCATCACGCCGAGCCCGCCGGAGCTGGCCACGCTGCCGTCGACCGGCTGGAGGTCGCCGGCGATCAGCCGCATGAGTGTGGTCTTGCCCGCGCCGTTGGGCCCGACGAGCGCGGCCTTGACGCCTTCACCGATCCTGAAGGACACGTCGTTGAGCAGGGGCCGCCCGTCGGGCAGCACGTACGTGAGATGTCCTACTTCGACGTGGCCCATCCCGGCAGCGTAACCGCCCCCTTCAGGCGCGGGCACCACATTTTTCCGTCGATCAGGCGCCTTCCCGAAGCCGGGCCAGCTCCCCATCGACACCCGTCACACCGCGCATGCGCTCTCGAATGCCCTCCAGGGTCGCGGCTGCCTGCGTCCGGCGGCTCGCCAGGAGACTTTCACGGACGAACGCGATCATCGGTTGCACCCGATCGTCGGGGAGCTGATCGACCAGCGAGTGAAGTTCTTCACGCATCGCGCTCATACCGGCAATCTATGACCGCCCGCTGTCGCGCCATTCGCTTTTCCGCCCGGACAGCAGGTCAGACGAGGGCGTCCTTGTAGAAGATGCTGGCCTTGCGCGCCCCAGCGGTGCCCGAGGCGAGGCCGAGGCAGAGTCTGGGCCGTCCCGACGCGATCTGGATGGCCAGGCCCTCCGGCTCGCGGTAGTCCAGGGACTTGCCGGCCTGGCTGAGCGAGCGCTGCACCTTGGCGCCCGTGCGCAGGTCGACGCAGGTGAGGTACGTGTTGCCCGGCGCCGGGTTGGAGGCGCCGTAGGCCGTGCCGTCGAGCAGGTAGAGGTAGTCGCCGTAAGCGGTGTAGCCCTGGAAGACGCCCAGGCCGGACGGCTGCGCGACGTCGTACAGCTTCTTGGCCGACCCCGCCTTGACCGCCGCCAGCGAGTACGCCACGAACCGCGCCTGGCCGCCGACCCGGCAGCGCATGATCAGCCGGTTGGTCGACGGGTCGATCGCGCACGTGGTGCTGGTCGCGCCCGAGATCAAGGTGTACTTGGTGAGCGCCGAGGACGACGGCCTGAGCGTCTGGCCGTTGACGAACTTGAACCTCGCCAGCCGCCTCCCCCACGCGTTCCCCGCGCCGTCGCTCACCGCGTCGGTCTCCGTCCACAGGTAGGCGGAGCCGCCCGACGGCTCGACGCCGATCTGCACGCCGTGTCCGAAGCCCAGGAGGTACATGTGGCCGAGCACCGACCCGGTCAGGCTCAGCTTGGTCACGCAGAGATCCCCGGCCGCCGCCGAGCCCGAGCCGTTCTTCAGCTGGGCCACGTAGATGTGCCCGTGAACGTTGTCGAAGGCGAACGACTGCAGCACGGTCTCGTCGTACAGCGCCTTCTTCCAGATCAACGGGTCGGCGGGCGCGGCCAGGTCGAACCGTCGAGAGGAGGCGGCCGCAGCCGCCTCTGTGCCCGCCACGACCGTCGCCGCGACTCCGGCGCCGACCTTGAGCAGATCTCGGCGAGTGACCGTCATACGACCTCCATAACGGATATTTACGGATATTTCAGGAAGTCATCACCATAGTGCAGGCCGCCGAGAACGATCGCTGGTTCCCCACAATCCTCACAGAGGGCCCTGGACAGTAAGTGATCTAATGACTAGAACTGTAGGGAACTCGCCTCCCCCAAGGACCAGTGATGACGCGATTCCGCTCCGCCTTAGCACCCCTGGCCATCGCGTTGGCCGGCCTGACCGCCGCGCCGCAGCAAGCGTGGGCGGCCCCGCCCAAGCCCGTCCCTTCGGTAGTCCAAGAGCAGCAGCAGGCCACGCCGACCGCCGCCTGCACCACCCCGACGGTCAAGGGAACCACGACCGACGCCCGGCTCACCAGCCTCTTCACCAACTACGGCAACGACAACAGTCGGCTGGACGACTGGACGGGCGCCGACGGCACCTACTCGGTCAAGCTGCCCAACGGCAAGGAACTGTGGGTCTTCTCGGACACGTTCCTCGGCCGGGTCAACCCCGGCGGCACGCGCCCGCCCGTGGTCGGTGAGGGCGGCGACACGGTCTTCCTCAACAACTCCTTCGCCGTCGAGCGCGACGGCAAGCTCTCCACGATCCACGACGGCACCGCGCAGCAGCCGACCGCCGTGATGCCCCCGCGCGACCAGAACCACTGGTTCTGGGCCGGTGACGCGACGGTGGCCGGCGGGCTCGTGGAGGTCACCTACCAGGAGTACGAGCGGTACGGCACCGGCGCCTGGGACTGGCGCTGGCACCGGAACGTGGTGGCCAGGTTCGCCCCCGGCCGGCTGAACGAGCCGGTCAGCGTGACCGACCTCCCGTCCGCGCACGGCATCTCGTGGGCCTCCGCGATCCTCAAGGACGGCGGATACACCTACGTGTACGGCGTCGAGGACCTCGGCTCGCCCAAGTACATGCACGTCGCCAGGGTCAAGGGGCAGAGCCTGCTGGGCGCGTGGGAGTTCCTCAAGGCCGACGGCACCTGGTCGCAGGACGAGGCCGACTCGGCGCGGATCATGAGCGGGGTGGCGAACGAGTACAGCGTCACCAAGGTCGGATCGGGATATGCCCTGATCACACATGACACGACCGAGGTGCTCAGCCCGAACATCGTGGCCTACACCTCCTGCTCCCCCGCAGGCCCGTTCACCGCCAAGCAGCACGTCTACACAACCCCCGAGACCAGCGGGAACATCTTCACGTACAACGCCCACGCCCACCCCGAGGTGGCCGGCAACGGGCTCGTCATCTCCTACAACGTCAACAGCTTCGTGAACACCGACCACTACCGGGACGTGACCATCTACCGGCCGAGATTCCTGGATGTGACCTTCCAGTGAGGCGTAACTGGGCGGCCCGCCTGCGGCACGTCACGATCGACGGGCTGCGGGCGGTCGTGCTGGAGAACGAGCGGCTGCGCGTGACCGTCGTGCCGGACAAGGGCGGCGACGTGGTGGAGTTCCTGTACAAGCCCACCGACACGGACTTCGTCTGGCTCTCCCCGCAGGGCCTGCGCAACCCGCACGACCACCTCCAGGGCGCGGCCGACGACGTCGCCCAGTTCGTCGACCACTACGAGGGCGGCTGGCAGGAGATCTTCCCCAGCGGCGGCGCGCCGAGCGAGTACCGCGGCGCCCGGCTGGCGCAGCATGGGGAGGTCTCCGGGCTGCCGTGGCAGTCGGAGGTCGTGGCCGACTCCGAGGAGGAGGTCGCGGTACGGCTCAGCGTGCGCACGCGGCGGCTGCCGTACCGGATGGAGAAGGTCTTCAGGCTGAGGTCGGGGACGGCGGCGCTGGAGATCGAGGGCCGGGCTGCCAACGAGGCCGACATCCCGCTGCACGCCATGTGGGGGCAGCACATCGTGTACGGCCTGCCGTTCCTCCGCCCCGGGGCCAGGATCCGGCTGCCGGACGGCGTCAAGGTCATCCCCCACGAAAGCGCGATAAATCCGGCGAAGGGCCGCCGGGTGAAAGCAGGCGGCCCTTGGGACTGGCCGCGGGTGCCCGCCGATCAGGGCGGGGAGACCGATCTGAGCGTGGTCCAGGAGCCGGGAGCGCCGAGCGACATCGTCTACCTGACCGGCTTCACCGAGGGTTGGTACGAAATTGCAGGGGATATCGGCATCCGAGTGGAATGGGATGCGTCTCTCCTGCCGTACCTGTGGATGTGGCAGGAGCTCGGCGCGTCCACCGACTATCCCTGGTGGGGACGGGCGTACACGGTGGGTCTCGAGCCGTTCTCCAGCATGCCGACCGACGGCCTGGCCGCCGCCGTGGCCAACGGCACGGCCCTGACCCTGGACCCCCACGAGACGAAGGTGTTGCGCTTGCGCGCGGAGGTGCTGGCATGAGTGAGTTCAGTGGGAAGGTCGCGCTCGTCACGGGCGGTTCGATGGGCATCGGGCGGGCGGTGGTCGACCGGCTGGCCGACGGCGGGGCGTCCGTGGTGTTCTGCGGGGTCGACAAGGACGCGGCGCTCGACAGCGGAGCGGCGAGCCTGGGGCGGAGAGCGGCAGCTTGCGTAACCAGCGGAGCCCCGTGCGAGCGCGACCATAGACACGAGAGTGTCACCGGTGTGGTCGCCGACGTGCGCCGAGCCGACGAGATGCGCGACCTGGTGGACCTGGCGGTGACGAAGTACGGCGGTCTCGACATCGTGGTCACCTGCGCGGGCGTGCAGCGTTACGGCACGGTCGAGGACACCCCTGAGGACGTCTGGGACGAGGTGCTGGACATCAACCTCAAGGGCGTCTACCTCACCTGCAAGGCGGCCGTCCCCAAGCTGAGGGCCAGGGGCGGCGGCTCGATCGTGATCATGTCGTCGGTGCAGGCGTTCTCCTCGCAGGCGCAGGTGGCCGCGTACACGGCGAGCAAGGCCGCGCTCAACGGCCTGACCAGGGCCATGGCGCTCGACCACGCCGCCGACGGCATCCGCGTGAACGTGGTCTGCCCGGGCTCGGTGGACACCCCCATGCTGCGCTGGGCGGCGGACCTGTGGCGGGGCGAGCTGTCGCAGGAGGAGCAGATCCAGCAGTGGGGCCGCTCCCACCCGCTGGGCCGCGTGGGCCGGCCCGAGGAGGTGGCCGAGCTGGTGGCGTTCCTGGCGGGGCCGCGCTCGTCGTTCATCACGGGCGCCGAGCACCGCGTGGACGGCGGCCTGCTCGCGCAGAACCCGGCCGCCCTCCCCGAATAGCCCGCGGATCACCAAGGTCACGCACCAAGCTGGCAAGAGTTGCGCCAACGCGGCGATCTCGCAGGTCGTGCCGCTGATACCAGTGGTCCTCGGCGTGCCGGGCGAGCAGCCCCTGCACGGCCCCTCGAAACGACCCACTGATCGAGGAGAGACCTGTGAGGCTATCCAGAAAGGCGGCCGGCCTCGTCGCCGCGGCCGCGATGCTCACCGCGCTCGCCCCCGGCGGCGCCCCCGCCGGCGCCGCGGTGGCGAGCCCCCGCTCTACGTGTTACGGCGGTCGCGTCTGCCTGTACGCCGGCTTCGACTTCAACCGCGGCCACGCCGACCTCTGGCGCGACTTCATCCAGGACGACTCCGACTTCGCCGACAACAACTGGCTGAACTGGGACTTCACCAACTCCTGGCACAGCATGAACAACGAGACCAGCTCCATCAGGAACCGCATCGGCTGCAGCGCCACTCTCTGGCAGCACCCGGGGTACACCGGCGCGCACAGCACGTTCACGCACGACTCGAACGACGGCTTCCTGGTCAACAACGCCGTCTCCAACAACCGCGCCAGCGCGCTGGACATCTGGTGTCGCTGAACAGCCGGGCCTGGCCGCCGGAGGCCGGCTGCCGCGGAATCCTCGCGGGCACGCTGCTGCTGATCTCCGCCGCCGCCTGCGCCGCCGACCAGCCCGCGTCACAGGCGCCCGTGAAGGGCGTCTCCTCGGTGTCAGAACTGGTGCTGCCGTTCGACGCCTACAAGTCCACTCCCGAGCAGCGGGCCATCCTGGGCAACGCCCACAACCAGCTCGTCGAACGGTGCATGCGCAAGAAAGGCACCGTCATCGACCTCCCCGATGAGGACCCCGTCACCATCGCCGCGGTGGACCCCGGCAACTCCCGCCGCTACGGCGTCGCGGACACCGTGGCGACCAAGAACTTCGGCTACCACCTGGCCCGCCTGCCCTCTCCCGACACCACGGGCGCCTGGACCGGCAAACTCTCCAAGCCGACCCGCCACCGCCTGTACGGCAACGCCGTCGACCGCGGCTGCCTGGACAGGGCCACGCAGACGCTCGGCAAGGGCGCCCAGAAGGCGGACTGGCCGTGGCTGACCCTGCAGGATTCCCTCACGCTGGAGCAGGCCGCCAAGCACCCGTCCGTGACGGCGGCGGCGAAACGCTGGCAGGCGTGCATGAACGAGGCGGGACACCCGTATCCGACTCCGGAGGCCGCCATCGCCGACGGCCGCTGGAAACTGGACAAACCGGCCATCAGCGAGGAGGAGAAGCAGGTCGCGTACGCGGACACGACCTGCAAGTGGTCGTCGGGCCTGATCGCCGCCTGGTTCGCGGCCGACGCGGAGCTCCAGCGGACGCTCATCCGGGACAACCCCGAGCGCTTCGCCGAACTCCGCGCCAACCTCAAGCAGCGCCTGGCCCACGCGTCAGGCCTGCTGTCCGAGCACGAACGCGGTCAGGTCCGCTGACTGGCGCAGCCTGCTCGGCTCGTGGACGTACATCATGTGGCCTGCCTCGTAGTACCTGAACTCCACGTTCGCGGACAACTCCGCGGGCACGGGCAGGTGGGCGAAGGCGTGCTCGGCGGCGTAGTACGGCGTCGCGCCGTCGTGGTAGCCGCAGGCCACATGGACACGCAGGTGCGGGTTGGCCCGCATGGCCGCGCCCAGCTTGTCGACCACCTGGACGTGCGCGCCCTCGAACTCCTTGTACGACCACGGCTGCACCCGCGAGGTGAGCACCTCGTACGGCAGGTCGTTGGCGTAGCCCAGCTCGGTGCGGAGGTAGTGGTTGAGCGCGGCGCTGTAGGGGCCCATGATCGCGTTCATGCTCGGGTCGGCCGTGAAGTGCTCGCGCCCCGAGTCGGGGTCCCAGCCGATGAACCGCCCGTCGAGCCGCCCGACGACCTGGCGGCGCGAGCGCAGCACCTCGGTGAAGAACCGGATGTGCTCGATCCGCAGGTCCACGCGGTCGACGTACTCCTCGCTCAGACCCGTCAGCGCGGCGATCGTGGAGACGGCGGCCGAGCGCTCCTCGGCGCTGAGGCGGTTGCCGCGCGCCAGCGCCCACGGGTAGTCGCGCTCGGCGAACGCCTCGGCCTCGCGGAGCACGTCGGCCAGCGGCCGGTCCCCATGCAGCCCGTGATAGTGCGCAATAGCGGCATAAGTCGGCAAATAGAGGGCGTAGGACAGGTCGTTGCCCTGGTTGAAATCCCCGGTGATGAAGTCGAGCACCGAGGAGATCAGCATCACGCCGTTGAGGTACATGCCGTACCGCGACTGCAGGTGATCGGCCAGCGCGGCCGCCCTGATCGTCCCGTACGACTCCCCCGCCAGGAACTTCGGCGACATCCACCGCCCGTTCCTGGTGGTCCACAACCGGATGATCTCGCCGACCGACTCGATGTCGCCGGTGAAGCCGTGGTACGGCTCCGCCTTCTCACCCTCGGCGGCCCGCGAGTAGCCGGTCGAGACCGGGTCGATGAAGACCAGGTCGCTCACGGCCAGCAGGCTCTCCTCGTTGTCGGCCAGGCCGTACGGAGGAGGCAGGAGCGCTCCCGCGTCCCCCATCACGACCCGGCGCGGCCCGAGCACGCCCAGGTGCAGCCACACGCTCGAGGAGCCGGGGCCGCCGTTGAACGCGAACGTGACCGGCCGGCTCAGCGGGTCGGCCCCGTCGAGCGTGTACGAGGTGACGAACATCTCGGCCTTCGGCCGCAGGCCCTCGAACTTGCCGTCGTCGATCACCTCCTCGCGCAGCACCATGGTGCCGGTGGTGGCGGTGTACGCCTGCCCCGACGGCAGGGCGTGCGAGGTGGTGACAAGGTTGTCGGCCGGGGGCGCCGGCTGGGTAGCTTCAGACATAGCGCCCAATTATGGAGCTACCTCGATGGAAACGGACGGATCGGCGAAACGCTCGTTCGGCACGGTGGCGTACCAGCCGGGCCGCCCGGGGTCGCGGTCGTACGGATAGCCGCCTGTCTCCCGGTAGTACTCGGCGTAGCGGGCGACCTTCTCCGGATCCAGCCGCACCCCGAGCCCCGGCCCCGACGGGACGGCGATGGCGCCCTCCGAGTACGCCATCTTCCCGCCCTCGATCACGTCGTCCGTGAGCTGGTGGTAGTGCGCGTCGGCGGCGTAGGTGAGGTTCGGCAGCACCGCGCCGAGGTGCAGCATGGTCGCCAGCTGGATGCCCAGCTCCCCTGACGAATGCACGGCCACCCCGAGCTGGAACGTCTCGCACACGCCCGCCGCCTTCACGCACGGCCTGATGCCGCCCCAGAAGGTCGTGTCGAGCAGCACCACGTCGGCGGCCCTGCGCATGACGTTCGAGGCGAGCTGCTCGAAGTTGACCACGACGGTGTTCGTCGCCAGGGGCACCCTGACCTGCTCGCGGACGGTCCTGAGCCCTTCCATGCCCCAGACCGGGTCCTCCAGGTAGTCGTTGTTCAGCCCCTCGATGGCCCGGCCGAAGCGCAGCCCCTCGGCCACCGAGAGCACGGCGTTCGGGTCGTACCTGAGCCGGTCGTCAGGGAACGCCTCGGCCAGCGCCCGGTAGCACTCCAGCTCGTGGTCCGGCGGGAACACGCCGCCCTTGAGCTTGTGCACGGTGAACCCGTGCGCCTTCTTGAGGTGCCTGGTGTGCTCGACGAGCTGCTCGGGCGTGCGGATCTCGCCGTGGCCCTCGGCCGCGTACCGGAAGAACAGGTACGAGGCGAACGGCACGACATCGCGGATCCGCCCGCCGAGCAGGTCGTGAGCGGGCACGCCCAGGTGCTGCCCGATGAGGTCGACGCACGCGAACTCGATGGCCGCGAGGAGCTGCGTCCTGTTGTTGTAGAGCGAGGCCGTCGGGTTGGCGATCTTGAAGCGGAGCGCCTCGAGCTGGAAGGGGTCATGGCCCTTCAGGTACGGCATCAGCGCACGGAACGCCGATTCGGCGCTTTCTCCCCCTCCACCCATCTCGCCCAGGCCGACCAGCCCGTTGTCGGCCTCGACCTCGACGATCGTGCGGACGAACCTGCCCCAGTGGGCGCCGTTGCTGTGCCGCAGCGGCGCCTCCAGCGGGACCGCGACCGTTGTGGCCCTGATGTCAACGATCTTCACGAACACGTCCCCCAAACAGCGGCCACCCCGCAGGCGGGCAGCCGTACCTTGACCGTCTCATCCACCACGTCCAGCCCGCGGGCCGCGCGCAGCCCGGGCAGGCGGACCGACACCTCGACCGGCTCGGGCGCCAGCGACTGCAGCCGCACCACGCGCTCGTCCCCCGACCGCCCGATCGACGTGATCAGCACGTCGGGGTGGTCGACCGACGCGTACGTCTCGGTGACGTCGGGGCTGTCGGTGATCAGCGCGCCGACGAACGGCTCGGTCAGCCCCGAGGCGGCCGCCGCGCCGAGTCGGCGACCTTGAGCCCCTGCTTCAGACGTGACCGCGTAGCGGAAGGTGGTCTCGCCCTGCTGCTGGGCGGGGAAATTGGTGTCCCAGATGTTGTTGAGCGCCCAGGAGTAGACCGTGCCGTCCTCCTGGTCGAGCGTGGGCGGGAAGGGTGCGTACGGCATGTGGATGGTGCCGAGCTGCACGAGCGGCGCCTCCAGCGTGGCCCAGGCCACGGTCAGCTCGGGATCCTCGAACGCGATCCAGTGCCTGATCGGCAGCATGTACTCGGCCGAGCCCGGCACGCGGGGCACGTCGGGGCCGCCGACGCCGCCGGTCAGCTCCCAGACGCTGGGCGGGCCGGCCGCGAACGGGAAGGCCAGGAAGACGGCCTCCTTGGCCGGGGTGCCCTGCTTGGCGAGCTGGTAGGTCAGGTCCAGCCGGGGTACGCCGTTGTGCAGCTCGATCGTCGTGCGGATCCAGTCGACGCCCTTGCCGTGCAGCTCCACGACCAGCTTCTCGCCGACGGCCGTGCGCTGGGCCTTGGTGATGGTGGCGCCCTTGCCGATGGCCCGGTCGCCCAGGAGCGTACGGTCGTGCGCCCCAACGTGTCCCGACAAATGGTTGAAATGCGGGGCGGTGGCGTACTGGTCGTAGACGTACTGGCCGAAGCCGGCCGCCGCGTCGCCGTTGACCAGCTCGCGGCCGGCCCGCTTGTCGAAGATCGAGCTGATGTAGCCCTCGCGCACGTCGTAGGCCACGCGGTAGAACTCGTTCTCGATCGCCCCGCCCAGGTCCAGCTCGACCGGCTCGGGGGCCTGGGTCTGCCCCGGCACGACGTCGACGCGCGCGTAGCCGAAGCCGGGAACGTCGGGGACGACCGCCTGCACGTGCCGCCCGATCGGCCGGGTCGGCCAGTCCTCCGGGTGCACGAACTCCTCGTGGTGCGCGAGCGTCTCGCCAGTCCGCGCGTCCACCAGCGCGATCGGCACGTCGATGCCCACCACGTCTCTCGGCAGGAACGCGCGCACGACGTCGGTCCTCGCCCGCGTGCCCGGGTTGAAGACGGCGAACGAGGCCAGCGCCCCGCCCTCGGTGCCCGCCTCGGAGAGCGCGGCGGCGAACCTGCGGGTCGCGGCGTGCAGCAGGTCGGCGGCGTCGTCCTGGGCGTCGTAGGCGCCGGACGACTTGCGCGTCCACTGCAGGCCGCCCGAGTCGCCCGCCTCCTCGGCGTCCTCCCACGGGTTGGCCGCGCCCCAGGTGTGCTCGTTGAACAGGGCGACCTTGTCGTAGGCCGCGTCGATCTTCTCGGTGGCGTCCACGCCCGCGATCGTGTGCAGGGTCTCGGCCACCCGCAGCGCGGACTGCGCCCTGCGCACGTAGCCGAGCGGGCGCGCGCCCGAGCCGAGCCCGTCGGCCCACCAGTCGGTCCAGTCGCCCTCGTGCACGGCCAGCCGGTCGTGGTAGCGCTCCTCGACGTGCTCGAAGAAGTCGCTGTTGACGGCCGAGCGCAGGCGCGGGTAGGCCCACGTCTCGTTCCACCGGCGCGCGATCGTGGCGGGCACGATCGAGGGGCCCGCGTTGTCGGCGTGCGCCCCCTGCACCCGCAGGTGCAGCACGTCCAGCTCGTACGGCTCCTTCGGCGCGTCGGGCCCCTGCCACCCGAACGTCCCGGGCCCGTACGGGTACCCCCGCGTGGCCAGGGCGGACAGGTACCGCGGCAGCAGGTCGTCGGCCAGCTCGTAGGAGTCGGTCAGGCCGACCGTGTTGCCCTCCATGTACGCCATGCCGTGCGGCGTGTCGGTGAACCAGACGATGACCTCGTTCCCGCTCGGCGCCCGCCACCGGAACGGCCTGGTCAGCTTGTCGCCGCCGTGCAGGTAGGGCACCGACCGCCCGGCCCAGTTGTGGGCCGCGGCCAGGTAGCGGACGCCGGCCGCGTTGAGCGCGTCCACCAGGCCGACGACCGCGCCGGGCACGTCGGTGTGCATGGCCGACTTCGTGGCGAAGCCGTAGCGCTCCTTGAGCTGCCCGGTGAAGCGGAGCTGGCGGTACAGCTCCTCGGTCGAGCACGCCTCCGTGTGGAGCTGGAACGGCAGCGCGGTCACCTCGATCACGCCCTCGCGGGCCTTCCGCGCGAAGGACTCCACCATGTCGGCGGGCCGCG
The DNA here is from genome assembly GCF_040674955.1 of Nonomuraea sp. NPDC049695. NCBI lineage: Bacteria > Bacillati > Actinomycetota > Actinomycetes > Streptosporangiales > Streptosporangiaceae > Nonomuraea > Nonomuraea sp. NPDC049695. Next base: position 19,446 of record NZ_JBFANV010000007.1, read on the forward strand.
CGTCGAGCCACTTCAGCGCGGGCATCGACGACTCGACCGTCCACCGGAACTTCGCGTCGTCCGGCCAGGACTCGGTCTCCTCGGCCAGCCGCAGCGCCGCGTCGAGGTAGTCCAGGTGGTGGCGGAGCACGGTGCCCTGCGGGTCGGTGTAGCCGATGTCCAGGTGCGAGTGGTGCACGACGAAGACGCTCCACTTGCGCTGCGGGGTCACCGTGACCTGCGCGCTGCCGACCACCCCGGCATCGTCGCGGCACTCCAGCGTGAGCACGCGCGGCGCCTGCACCTCGGGCACCAGCAGCGTCACGTCGCTGCCCGACGCGCTGTCCACGCCCACCAGCACGTGGGTCAGCGGCTCGGTGCTCGACACCCTGACCGCCTGGCGGCCGTCGTGGGTGAACAGCGGCAGCACCGCGACCCGTACCTCCAGCCCGCGCACGCTGATCACCGGTGTCGAGGTGTCGTCGCGCAGCGCCTGCCTGATCCCGTCGTAGTCGGGACTGCCCAGGCTCCGCTGGAGCAACCGGCTCGTCATCAAACACTCCCTAGAGACAGGCCCCTGGCGAAGAGGCGCTGGGTGGCGAGGAACAGCACGACGGTCGGCAGCGAGACCACTAGCCCCGCGGCCAGGCCGACGGGAACGGGCGTACCCGCGTACACGTCGGTCATCAGGCCGGCGATGGCCGTCATCACCGGCCGCACGTCCTCGGTCTGGGTCAGGGTCAGGCCGAAGATGAGGTCGTTCCAGACGAAGGTGAACTCCAGGATGAACACCGCCGTCAGCGCGCTGAGCGAGATCGGCAGATAGATACCCCAGAAGATGCGCCAGGTGGAGGCGCCGTCCATCCTGGCCGCCTCGAAGATCGAGAACGCTACGCCGGTGTAGAAGTTGCGCAGCACGAACGCGGCCAGCGGCACGCTGATCGCCGTGTAGATGAGGATCATGCCGAGGCGGCTGTCGTACAGGCCGGCGTCGCTGTAGCCGACGAACAGCGGCACGAGCAGCATCTGCGAGGGGAAGACCGTGCCGCCGAAGATCAGGATGAACCAGAAGAAGCCGTGACGGAGCCGGAGCACCACGATGGTGTACCCGGCCAGCGCGCCGATGATCACTCCGAGCAGGGGCGAGACGACGGCGTACAGCGCGGTGCTGGCCAGGCTCTGCGTCAGGTTGGCGCTCTCCAGCGCCCGCCCGAAGTTCTCGAACAGCGAGAAGTCGGGCGAGGGCACCCACGCGCGGCCGGGATCGTACGAGCTCGCCGGGCGCGCGGCGTTCACGAGCAGCAGGTACGTCGGCCCGAGCCAGACCAGCCCGAGCACGACGAGAACAGCACGCCGGATCACGAGGCCACCTGCCGCTTGAGATAGAGGTAGGACGCCAGCCCGGTGACGACGGTCAGCATCACCGCCACGGCCGAGCCGTAGCCGTAGTCGCTGGCCACGAACGTCTCCTTGTACATGGTCACCGCCAGCGTCTCGGAGTTGCGCCCAGGGCCGCCCTGCGTCAGCACCCACACGATGTCGAACGTCTTCAAACTGGCCACCAGCGCGAGCCCGACCACGACCGCCGTCAGCGGCCTCATGAGCGGCCAGATGACGAGCCTGAACAGCTGCCAGCCCCCGGCCCCGTCCAGCCGGGCCGCCTCGATCGGCTCCCTCGGGATGGACTGCAGCCCCACCACGAACAGCAGCATGTTGACGCCGAGCTGCTGCCATGTCCAGACCAGCAGCATCGCGAACGTGTTGACCGGCGCGTCCTGCAGGAACGCGGTGTCCACGCCGAGCAGCGTGTTGGCGATGCCGCCGTGCGACAGGATCGGGCTCCACACCATGGCCAGACCGGCGCCGCTCAGCGCGTACGGCAGCAGGAACGGCACCCGGAACCACACGCCGCCCTTGATGTCGTACGACAGCACCGCCACCAGCAGGCCGAGCCCGACGGGCAGCACCATGGTGCCGACGACCCAGAGCAGCGTGTTGCGGATCGAGGTGAGCAGGGCCGGGTCCTCGATCAGCTTGCCGAAGTTGTGCCCGCCGATCCACTGGGCGGGCTCGAGGCCGTCGTACCGGGTGAGGCTGAGGTAGGCCGTCCACAGGAACGGCGCGTAGAGCAGGCCCGCGACCAGGAGCACCGCGGGCGCCACGTACCCGTGTCCGAAGCGGCCGAGTATGACCCCGCCCCGCGCGGCCACTCGCCTCCTAGCGCCGCTCACTGATGGGCGCTCCAGTACTCATCGGCGGCCTTCTGGATGGTGTCCAGGACCTCCTTGTAGCTGCCGGGCTCCGTCACGAACTTGCTGAACCCGTCCAGCGCGGCCGTCAGCACTGGCGGCGGTGTGGCCTCGAAGTACCGGTTGACCAGGCGGTACTGGCCGCTGCCCGCGTCCTTCGTGACGGTGCCGAGCGCCTTGTCCGCGATGCTCACCTTGGGGTTGGCGCTCACGTCGCCCCTGCTGGACGCCCACTTCCCCTGGGCCTCGGACGTGGTCCACCACTTCAGGTACTTCTGGTTGGCCGCGGGGTCGGCCGCCTTGGTCAGCGAGCAGAGCGGGCCGCTCTCGAAGATCATCGAGGTCTTGGGCAGCGAGGGATTGACGTTGGGGATGACGAAGAAGTCGTAGTCCTCGCCGGGCTTCATGTTCCGCTGGGTCATGCTGGTGTTGAACCAGGTGCCGAAGGAGACCATCGCGGCCTTGCCGTTCTTCAGCACGTCACCAGGGTCCGTCTTGTCCCCCGGATTGATGAAATATCCGGCGTCAATGAGGGACTTCCACTTCTCCATCACCTGGACCACGCCCGGATCGGTGTACTTCGCCTTGCCGGTGGCCAGGCGGTCGTACAGGTCGGGGTCGGTGCCGGCCATGAGCTGCTCGAACCAGACGAAGGAGAAGAGCACGCTCGTGTGGTAGAAGGCCTTGACGCCGTTCTTCTTCAGCGTGTCGGCCACCTTGATCAGGTCGTCCCACGTCTTCGGCGCCTCGAGGCCGTACTTGCCGAAGATCTTTTTGTTGTAGAACATGCCCCAGTACGCGACGTTCATCGGCACGCAGTACTGCTTGCCGCCGATCGTGTAGTACGGCGCGAGGTCTTTAGACAGGTCGCCCGCCTGGATCGCCTGCTGCCAGATGTCCGTCGTGTCGGCCACCTGCTTCTGCTTGACGATCTCCTCGAGCATCCCCCCGGTCTGCCAGGTGAACAGGTCAGGCTTGACATTGGTACGGAACGACGCCTTGATGAACGCCTGGTACTGCGCCGAGTCCGTGTATCCCGTCGGCTTCATGCCCAGGCCGATGCTCTGCTTGGACAGGGCGCCCATCTCGTCGAAGTACTTCGTCCAGGCGCCCTTGTCGTTGTACAGGGTCAGCTCGGTCTTCTTCTGCGACTGCGCGCCGTTTCCGCCGCAGGCGGTGAGGACGAGCGCCGCCACGCCGAGCGTGACCACACGTGACCGGAACATGGACCGGCCTCCTTGTTTCCATCAGGGGGATTGCAACCTGTGCTCTATTACGGTCTTCACGTCCACCAGGTGGGCCCGCATGCGCTCCTCGGCCTGCGCGGTGTCGCGTGCTTCGATGGCCTCCAGGATCGCCAGGTGCTCCTCGTAGTCGCGGCGCCGGTCATCGAAGATCTGCAGGATCTCCCGCTGCTCGGGTCCGTGGATGGTGAGCAGCGAGTCGACGACCTCGTGCAGCACGCTGTTGCCCGCCAGCCGGGCCGTCGCCCGGTGGAAGGACATGTTGGCCTCGTGCAGCAGCGCGTCGTCGCCGCGCAGGTGCCTGCCCGCCTCGTCGAGCACCCGCTTGAGCGGGGCCAGCTCGTCGGGGTCCGCGTGCTCGGCGGCCATCGCGGCCAGCGGCGGCTCGATCACGATGCGCGCGCCGAGCAGCTCGAGGAGCCGGGCGGCGTGCAGCTCGCGCACGTTGGGGTTGGGCAGGACGACCCGCTCGATGTCGGCTCCGACGTAGATGCCGGAGCCGTGCCGCATCTCGATGGCCCCGGTGGCCTCGAGTCTGCGTAGCGCTTCGCGTAGCGTCGGAGTGGTGACGGCGAAGCGCTGGGAGAGCTCCCTGGTCGAGGGCAGCCTGTCGCCCGGCCGGTGCCCGCCCGTACGGATGAGCTCCAGCATGCGCTCGGTCAGAGCGTCGGACAGCGTCGGCCGCGTTACCTCGGACATATCAAGTGATCTAATCACTTCTCGGCGTCGGCGTCTATGATTTCGCCATGAAGCGTGCGGTGGCGTGGATCGCGGCCGTCTTGGCGGTCCTGGCGGTGGTCGGGGTGGGCGGCGCGGGCTGGTATTACTCGGGCCTGGTGATCGACCCCTCGCACGGGGGATCGTACCCCTTGGAGGTGCTGGCCTTCGACGGCTCGAAGGTCACGCTGAAGGGCGGCTCCGACACCGCGGCGCCCGGCACGTACGGACTGACCTGGCGTGACGGCAACGCCACGCTGGGGCCGGTGATCTCCGCCTCCGGCTCCACGGTCGTCAGGCAGGTGACCCGCGTGCGGCGGGGCACGCTCGCACCCGGGGTCCGGCACGCGAAGGAGTTCAGGCAGCCGATCCTGCTCTTCGTGGACGACGACGACGCCAGCGTGCCCATCGAGCCCTCGCTGCGCTTCGCACGGCTCAGGCCGGACCTGGTGACGCTCGTACGCACCCGCGGCGGCGGCCACGTGGGCTCGTGGAACGTCGCCCAGGCACGCTACGAGCAGGCACTGCGTACCTTCGTCACCGCTTCAGCAGTTTCGTCATGATCGCGATCTCGCCCTCGCGCGAGTCCCGCACCTGGCCGGCCCACTTCTGAACGGCCGGATCGGCCCCGCCCTTCACCTCGGCGACGGCCATCCCGACGGCGTCGCCCTGATGCGCGACAAGCAGGTTGAGCAGGTCGTACTCGAAGTTCTTCGACTTCTTCAGCGCCTGGATGCGCTTGACGTCGGTCTCGGGCATGCCGCCGTGGTGATCGTGCGCGCTCGCGGGAGGCGAGAGCGGCTGCTCCCAGGAGTGCAGCCAGCGCAGCATCATCTCGACCTCGTCCTGCTGCGTGCTCGCGATGGCCGCGGTCAGGGTCCTGAGCTCCGGCGTGGTGGCACGGGCGGCGCCCAGCCTGGCGATCTCGATGCCCTGGCGGTGATGCGGCACCATCATCTGGACGAACATCACGTCCTGGGCGTTGACGGGGACGTCCTGGGGCCTGGCCGTCTGCGCGCAGGCGGAGATGAGCAGGAGGGCCGCCAAGGCGGGCCATGCACGCACCGGCCTCACCCCTCACTCATAAGAAACCTTCCTAAGAGTTTCTATCGGGCACCTCCGGCGGTCAACCAGCGACCTTGAGCAGCGCGCCCTGCGGTGCTGTCATGATCTCTGTGGTGCCTCACCGACGGGATCCGCGATGTCTCCTCGCTCACTCGTGCTGCCGGCCGCCTCACTCTGCGCGGGCGGCCTCGCGGCGCTGGCGTACTTCCACGACTCCGATCTGGTCCTCTTGAGGGAACACCTGAATCATCCGTTCGCGCTCGGTGCGCTGGCCTGCCTCCTGATGGCATGGGCCGCCGTCGGGCTGCGGTGGAGGTGGCTACGCCTCCTGATCGGCATCCTTGCCTGGCTGGGCGCGGGTGGCGCGCTGTTCGTGGGGCTGTTCGCCCTCGCATTCACCGCTACCGAGGATGTCGGCTTCGTCGACGGACCGGCCCCGTACCGGATCCGGCTCCAGCAGTCGCCGGCGGGTCTCGGGCCGGACAGGGTGATGTGGCTCAGCGTCCGCAGGGACGGAGGGTTGCTCAGTAGGGAGTGGGATCTCGGCTGCTTCAACGACGACGCCCCCGACGACACCTTCGAGTCGGTCAAGTGGACGGGGCCGAGTTCGGTGGAGATCCAGGTGGCCGACGGGCGAACGTTCCCCATAACCTTGGACCCCATCTCGGGCCGGCCCCAGAGCACCGCCACCCTCAATTGCTGACAGCCACCGGTCGATCTGGGAAGACGTGCGTTGATCGTCCCTCTGACAAACGACGTGATGACAAGATCGCGGGGATGTCGGACACTGGCCGGATGGATGACGCAGCGCCTGAGATGTCCGATCCCGAGGACCTTGCCCTGTGGGCGCTGCACTGCTACTGCCCAAATGCGAAACGAACGCCCCACCAAGTGGTGTCCGACGGCAACAACGGACGGATCTTGTACGCGGCACGGCACGGTGCCCTGAGAAGCCATTTAGACATTTCCGACGCGCAGCTCTCTCAGCTGTTGGAGTTCGGGCTCCTGGAACGTGATGGCGAGAAGCTCCGGACCGCCTTCCCGGTGCTGGGCGTACGCGAGATGACCCCTCTGCGGGCAGCTCTACGCCGGCTGGCGACTCCTTTGGTGGACGCCGTCGAGAAGCCGACCCGAGACATCGCCGCGGAACTGCGGCACCGCGGGCTTCGTCACAGCTTGTACGCCATGGTGTTCGGCTACGCGCTGGACCTGCTGCTGTGGCAGCAGTTGCGCGCCGAAGCCGCCGTGCCTGACACGACGCTGACTGCTGAGCGCCCATGGTGGAACGGGGCATTCTGGGCCATCCACCCACCACGCGCCGGCAGTTCCGGCACGAACTTCTACCGCCTGGACGAGGATCTCACCCTGGTGGCCGTCTGGTCGGAGGCCACCCTGCGCCGCCTGGACGACTTGGCCACCACGCCCGGGATGGCGGAGTCGCTGCGAGATCGCCACACGACCGTGGTCACCGATCCGGAAGGACATCTCTGGCGTGTGCGGCTCGACGACGGCCGCTCTGCGATACCGCTCGTCGGGGTGGGCGACGCCCTCGACGACCTTGCCTCCGCGCTCGCCGCTCCCGTCTCCGCTTTCCTGCTGAGCCGCGCCTGCCAGGAGGCGCACAGGTACGTCTCCACCGACGATCGGACCGTGGCCACCGTGATCATCTCCCACGAGCTGATTTGGGAGATCACCGAACAACTCATCGCACGCGGAACCTGCACACGCGCGCCCCAAGGCGACGATCTGACCGGCCTGCTGCTCCTCCTGGCGAACCGGGGCTCGTGATCGAGTAGCACGGCGAGAGCGCGGGTCGGTTTCACAAGGGGATAGGGCGGTAACGCAGAGCGGCTTCGACGATCTCCTCCGGGGTGGCGTCTCGCAGCTCTTCCGGAGGCCAGAAGATCAGGTCGCTGACCCCTGGGTGCAGCACATCGGCTTCGAGCAGCGCCAAGTAGTGATCGCTCTCCGGGTCGGCCTCCATGATCCGGCGCACGACTTCTGCCAGTTCTGCCTGGGTTATGTCCGGCACTTTCGCTGGGGCCGGGCGGGCGGCGTTCCTGGCGACATCCTCCAGATCTTCCGACTCCCAGTACGCGGCGAAATGTCGAGGCTCGTAGCTGTGGCCGGTCTGCTCATTGAGCGCTGCTACGGCCTGGCGCGCCTCCGGCATTCTGCCTTCTTCTATGAGTTGGGCGATCCGGTCGATCTCAGCGCTCAGCCGCTCCACGAGTTCCCTGGGCACCGGTGGGGGAAGCAATTCCGATCGTAGATCCATGCCGGACATTGTTCCTACCGAGAGGGCCTGTGACGGCGACGCCAGTACGCGACCGCCAGGGCCGCCAGCAGCGGCCCCCACAGCAGCAGCGGCGCGTAGGCCACGACGGCCAGCACGCCCTTCCAGTCGTCGAAGTTCAAGGGGAAGTACGAGGGAAGCGCGCGGCCGTGGACGTCCTGGCCGCGCAGGATGTTGACGGCCACGAACGTCCACATCCACGTGAGCACGGCGGCCCCGAGCGCGGCGGGGACTACGGCGGCCAGCGGCGGCACCCTGCGGCCGCCCAGCGCCGGGATCCAGCGTGGGAACACCTCACCCCAGCTCGCGATCAGGCCGAAGGCGGTGAACGCCACCGCTTCCGAGAAGATCGACAGCAGCACCACGTACAGTTCGCCCGGCATCCCCAGCGTCGGCTCGGGGCCGATGGGCGACGGAGTGATGATCGGCAGGTGGAAGGTCATCGCCCCGATCCGCCACAGGCTGGCGGGCAGCACAGCGAGGGCGATCGTCCAAGCGGCGATCTTGGCCCAGCGGGGCACGCCGGGCACGGGCATGTGGATGGTCATGTACGGACGATCGCAGCCACACCGGACTCCGATGATCACCAAGACGAGGGACCGGCCTCCCCCACGCAGGGGAACCACGCGGTGACGCGCACGTTCGGCCGACTTCCGCCCCACTCGCCCGACTTCCACGTCCACGGACGCTCCGTGCGGCACTTGGCCGGATGGACGACGGACTGGCTGCGGCGGTGGGACGGCTCCGGGAGACGTTCGTCCGCTACCCGCGCCGGACAGTGCTTGAAGGGTGTCCGCACTGTCGTGGTTCCGTGCTGGTGGATGAGCATGACCTGTTCTCGTTGACGATCAGCCTTGGGGGCACGGTCGGGACCAGCGACGACGTGAAGAGCCTGGTGCCGTTGCTGCTGGAGCGGCTCGCCACTGGAAATGAGCTTATGCCGAGCATGGTTTTGACCTTGCTGGTCCAGCAGGGCTGGCGGACCTGGCCGACGGCCGAGCAGGAGGCCACAACCGCAGGTCACACCCACTCGTGCACACCCCGCATCGGACAGCTCATGGCGACGGATCACCCTCTACATGATCCATAACTCACGATCAACATGACAGCGCATTGCCGACGCTGCCTAGCGTCCCAGCCGGCGCAGTCGCCGGTTGAGGTAGCGCTGCTCCGGCAGGCTCGTCGTCAGCTCCGCGGCCCGCAGGTAATGTTCGGCCGCCGTCTCCACATCGCCGTTCAGCTCCAGCAGATGGGCGCGTACGGCATACAGCCGGTGATGCCGCCGCATCGCGGGATCGGTCAGCAGTGGATCGATCAGGGCCAGGCCGACCGCCGGGCCGTGGGCCATCGCAGCGGCGACGGCATGGTTGAGCGTCACAGTCGGGGAGGGAGCGACTCGGCTCAGCATGTCGTACAGAATGCTGATCTGCATCCAGTCGGTGGCCTGGTAGGTCGATGCCTCCGCGTGCACCGCGGCGATCGCCGCCTGGATCTGGTAACGGCCGACGTGCCCCCGCGGCAGCGTCTGCTCCAACAGCGCGACACCCTCGGCGATCAGATCGCGCCGCCAGCGGGAGCGGTCCTGCTCGGCAAGCGGCACCAGATCACCGGCAGAGTCGGTCCGCGCCGGCAGCCGCGCGTGCGTGAGCAGCATCAGCGCCAACGCGCCGGACACCTCGTCATGGTCGGGCAGTGCAACGTGCACCTGGCGGGTGAGCCGGATCGCCTCCTCGGCGAGTTCGACGTCGGCCAGGGTCCCACCGGAGGTGCGCGTGTAGCCCTCAGTGAACACCAGGTGGCAGACGTCGAGCACAGCGGCCACCCGGGCCGGCAGTTCCTTCTCGGACGGCATCGCGAACCGTGCGCCCGCGCCACGCAGCATCGCGCGGGCGCGGCTGAGGCGCTGGGTCATCGTGCGGACCGGCACCAGGTACGCGGTCGCGATCTGCTCCACGCTCAACCCGGCTACCGCCCGCAGGCTGAGCGCCACCTGCGACGGCCTGCTCAGTGCAGGATGACAGCACAGGAAGAACAGGCGGAGCCTGTCGTCGACCTCAGTTGCGGGAACCTCGTCCGCTCCAGGCGCCACGCCGGCATCATCCGGCTGTCGCGCCCCGTCCAGCACCTCGCGGCGGGCGCGGGCCGAGTCGGCCCGGGCCCGGTCGATCAGGCGCCGCGACGCGACTCGGATCAGCCACGCCCTCGGATTGTCGGGAACCCCACCGATGGGCCATTGAGAAGCAGCGGCCTCCGCGGCTTCCTGGGCCGCGTCCTCGCAGTCTCCCAGGTCGCCGTACCTCCGCACAAGCGCACCGAGGACGTGTGGCGCCTCCCGACGCCACACGTCCGCGAGTATCTGCCGCACCGTACGACCTGCCTGAGATCGCTATTGGTCGTCGCCGCCCGGCCACATCATCGGCCGCAACTCCACCGTCTCTCCGGGGCCGGCGAACTTGGCGGCGACCTCTTCCGCGCGGGCCTGGCTCTCGACGTCGATGAGGAAGAACCCGGCCAGATGCTCCTTGGCCTCCGAGTACGGGCCGTCGCTCGCCAGCGGAGAGCCGTCCTGCCACCGGTACAGTCGTGCGGCCGCGGGGTCGCCGAGCGCCTCTCCGCCGAGCAGTTCGCCGTTGGCCTGCAGTTCGGACATCACCTGCTCGAATTCGGCGTTCAGCCGCTCGCGCACGCCATCTGGCAACTCCTGGTAGGCAGCAAGGTAGTCGCTGGTGGGGTGTCCCCACGGCTGCGGATTGGAGTGGATCAGGATCACGTACTTCATGGCTGTCAGCTCTCGTCTCGTGCGACGGCCGCTCCGTCGCTCGACTGGGACGTCGGTGCGGAGTTGCCGATGTCGACACTATCCGGGAGCTCGAGACGTGCTGGGAGTTGCAAAAGGCCCTCCCGGATGATCCGGAAGGGCCTCTGAACTGGAGCCGCCTTGGGGATTCGAACCCCAGACCCCTTCATTACGAGTGAAGTGCTCTGGCCGACTGAGCTAAGGCGGCGGGCTCTGTAGCTTCGAAGAGTCTACAGGAGCCCAAGGGGTTCTCGCTCCCATCGATCTACCACCCCGAACCGGGCGGCCTCGCTCGGGTATTCACCGGCCTGCCGCGCCGTAGTACCGTGACCGTACTGTCCGGGCACTTCTCCCAAGATCAGACGGAGGATGTCTTGCCCCGTATCGTGGTCGCACCGGATGGCAGAAAGCTGGCGGTCGAGGAGCGGGGTAAGCCCGACGGCACCCCCGTCTTCCTCCTGCACGGCACCCCGGGCAGCAGGCTCGGCCCGTCTCCGCGCGCGCAGGTGCTCTATCGGCTGGGTGTCCGGCTGATCACCTTTGACCGGCCGGGATACGGGCTGTCGGACAGGATGCCGAACAGGACGGTGGCCAGCATCGCCGCGGATGTGGCGGCGATCGCGGACGCGCTCGAGGTCGACGGTTTTGCGGTCGTGGGGCGGTCGGGCGGCGCGCCGCACGCGCTCGCCTGCGCCGCGCTGCTTCCCGAGCGCACGAGGCGAGCGGCCGCGCTGGTCAGCCTCGCCCCGCACAGCGCCGAGGGGCTCGACTGGTTCGCGGGCATGGCGGAGTCGAATGTCTTCGAATATCTGGTGGCGCGGGCGGGCCCGCATCTCGCGGCCACCCGCCTGGCCTCGCTCGCGAGCCAGATCCGGGCGGATCCTGAGGGCAAGGTGCTCTCCATCGCTCAGGAGGGCGGGCGGGCCGACCGCCGGATCGTCTCCGACCACGGGCTGCGCCGGATGATGGTCCGCAACTTCACCGAGGCCCTGCGCCACTCGGCGGACGGGTGGGTGGACGACGTGCTGGCGTTCAGCTCCGATTGGGGGTTCGACCCGGCCGTCATCCGGGTGCCGACCCTGGTGTGGCACGGCGAGAACGACGTGTTCGCCCCCGTGGGGCACGCCCGCTGGCTGGGCCGGCGCATCCCGAACGCGACGGTCTGCATACAGAGCGGGCTGGCGCATCTCGACGCGCTCAGCGTCCTGCCCCGGGTGCTGCCGTGGCTCACCCGGGAGCTCGTCCAACCGGCCGGCTGAGTGTCAGGTGGGCTGTGGTTCGAGGTCTCTGTTGACGCGTCGCCATTTCTGCAGTGCCTGGGTGCATGGATGCGTCTCGCCCAACTTGGCGGTCACCGCGGCGAGAGTCCTTGCGCGTAGGTCGTCCGCCTCTCTCTCCTTGCCGAGCGCGCGCAAGGTGATCGACAGGTTGGCCTGGCAGGCCAGCACATCAGGATGGTCCTCGCCCAGCGTGGCGATGAGGCCGATCAGCGTACGCCGCTCTATGTCCTCGGCCGTCTCCAGCTCCCCCTGGTCGGCGGCGCAGTTCGCCACGTTGATCGAGCAGGCCAGCGTGAACGGGTGGGTGTCCCCGAGATGGCGGCGCAGCGCGGCGAGACTGCCCTCGCCCATCGCGCGGGCCTCCCCGAGGCTGCCGAGCCCGCGCAGGTACGAGCAGAGGTTGTTGGCCGCGGCCGACGTGTACGGATGCTCAGGACCGAGCAGCTCGCTGTAGTCCTTCATCACCGTGCGCGCCATGTCCCTGGCCGCCGCCTTGTCACCCGCTGAGGACATGCAGCAGGCGAGCTCCAGCGCGGCCGCCTTGGCCTCGGGATCGGCCGGGTAGAGCCGGATGTAACGGCTGTAGACGTCACGAGCGTGCTCGCCCGCCTCCTTGCGCTGCCCGGCCCTGCGCAGCGAGACCGCGAGGCTCTTCGTGGCGCGCAGCGCGACGGGATAGTCGTCGTAGTTCAGGTCCACGTAATGCTGGAGCGTCTGTCGCAGCAGAGCGATCGAAGCCTCGAGATCTCCCGCTTCACGCATGTCCCTGGCGAAGTTCTGCGCCGAGTTGAGCGTGTCGGGGTTCATCGGCCCCAGCGCCTGGAGCATGCGCTGATAGATGTCGCCGTCGAGAGCCTTCGCGTTGCGCCAGTCGCCGACGAGGCGGTAGGAGACGGCCAGGTTGTTGGCCGACCGCAGCGCCCGCGGGTGGTCCTCGCCGTACATCTCCTTCCAGCGTTCGTAGACCTCCTTGTCCTGTGCCAGCGCCTCGCGGTACTGCCCGAGCGCCCGCAGGTCCGCGGCGACCCCGCTGGCGGTCAGCAGCGTGTGCGGGTGGTTCTCGCCGAGCAGCGCGCGCTGATGGCCCCAGACCCACTGTTCCAGCTCGTACGCCTCCTGCAGCATGCCACGCGAGCGCTGCACGTTGGCGATGTTGGTCAGCAGATGCAGCCGCTGTCGTTCCAGCCGGCCGAACTCCTGCTCCCAGAACGTGGACAGGCGCTCGCCGAGCTGCAGGGCGTTGTCGTAGTCGCCGCGCTTCCACCAGTACCGCACACGCTCGGTCAGGAGCTGCTTGGTCTCCTCCTCCACACACGTCTCGGCGTTCGACGGGAGGAGGTGAGGCCAGATGAGGTCGTACTTCTCCCAGTTCTCCGGGTCGTCCACCTCACCCTGGCGGGGCCGGGCCCCCACCAGGATGCGGTGCACCTCGTGCGAGACCTTGTCCCTCTCCTCCTGCGCCATCTGGCCGCGGATGACGGCCTGGACGAGGCGGTGGACCTGCAGCGTGTTGCCGCCCTGATCGATCTTGGCCAGCGCGAACCTGCTGATCTCCCTGATGACCCGGCCGAGCACGAGCTTCTCCCCCCGGAGCGACTCGTCGAACGGCACGAGCACGTTCATCGTCTCGTTGCTGTAGAGCAGCGACAGCGAGATGGGGTCGGGCGAGCAGAAGGCGCACAGCTGCAACAGCCGTTCGGCGGCGGGCGAACGCTCCTTGAGCTGGCTCAGCGAGACGTTCCATGTGGCCGCCACCGGGCTCGGGTAGTCGGCGGCCTGGTTCGCCGACAGCACGACGGCCGCCTGGCTCTGCAGCAGTTCGACGTAATCGGAGGCGGGCTGGCCGGTCTCTCTCAGCCACGCCGCGGCCTGCGCGATGGCGAGCGGCAGGTAACCCAGCGCCTCCGCCACCCGCAGGGCCTCTTCCGGGTTGAGGCCGGGCACCGTGCGCATCAGGTGCTCCAGGCTCTCCTCCCGGCTGAACACGTCCACTTCCAGCGGCTTGGCGATGCTGACCCAGGTCGGGTTGCGCGAGGTGACGATGATGTGCCCGGAGCCGCCGGGCATGTACCTCCGCAGGTCCTCCGGATCGCCGGCGTTGTCGAAGATCAGCAACCAGCGCTTGTGCGGCTCGCCGCGTCGCAGCGCCTCGCGTACCGTTTCGGCCGCTTCCACGATGCTCTCGCTGACGGACAGGTGCAGCCGCCGGCCGAGTTCGGCCAGGGCGGGGTTGATCAGATCCGGCTGCTCCGCCGCGATCCACCACACCACGTCGTAGTCGGCCTGGAACCGGTGGGCGTACTCCAGCGCCACCTGCGTCTTGCCGACGCCGCCGAGCCCGTACAGCGCCTGCGGGAGCACGACGGCCTGGTTGCCGCCGGCGAGTTGGTCGCGCAGGCTCTCCAGCGCCTTGTCCCGCCCTGTGAACACGGCGTTCCTCGGCGCGACGTTCCAGACAGCGGGCACCGCACCGGGGAAGCGGGCGCTCAGCACCGCCGGGTCGTTGACCACGGTGGTGGGCTTGCCGACCGCGCGCAGGACGGCCTCGGCGGCCTGCGCGGGCGAGAGCCTGAAGAGATCGACGGCCGGCTGCTCCGAGAAGGGCGGGTCCAGCCGCAGGTCGCCCGAGACCCGCAGGATCGTCAGCCTGGGCGCCAGGTTCAGCTCGGGCCCGGTGGACGTCGCCCAGGCGGCGGCCTGGAAATCCCGCAGATACGCCGTGGACACCACGGCCACGACACCGTCCGCGGACCTGGCTCCATTGCCGTCCCCGACCGCCGACAGCGCCTGCGGGGTGACCCGGAGGTTGGCCTGCCGGAGCACGATCGCGATCCAGTCGGCCCACATGCGGTCTTCCGGCGCGTAGCTGAGCAGGATCTCCTGCTGCAGGGCAGGCTCTCTCCTCGTGAACGACTCCAGCCAGCGCAGCCGTACCGGCTCCTCCATCGGCGCCAGGCCGGTGACCTCGCCCTGCGTGATCACCTCCGTCAGCCGCTCGAAGGACGCGAGCAGCGACCCCGGCGACCGCGGGGCGTCGCCGAAGACCGCCAGTGTCTCCTCGAAGGCGTAGAAGCGCTTGTACGGCACCTCCACCGCCCCCCAGTAACGCTCCCGATCCTCGGCGGGCATGTCCACGAGGAAGCGCTCGAACCGGGAACGCGCGTACGCCCGGCCGGCGTCCGCCTTCTTCTTCTCGCCGTCGTCCACCCGCATCGGGACGGGCAGGATCCTGCGACGGCGGTCGTGACGTTCGCTGATCGCCCTCGCGGCCCGCGCCGCGCCGTCGATGCCCTGATCGCTCATCGTGAAGCAGTCGACGACGATGTCCGGCATGTCGATCGTGCAGATGTCGGCGATGTCGCTCAAGCCGGTCCTGCTGTCGATCAGGCAGTAGTCGTAGTTGCGCCTGATGTCGGCCCGTAAGGCATCCAGGAAGCTGCCGCCGGCCAGCCTCTCGTAGAAGGTGTCCCAGTCGAAGGCGGACAGCAGCGAGGAGTAGTCGCGGTTCTGCTCCCCGGCGGAGAGGAAGTCCAGAGTGCCCTCCCGCGGGAAGCGCCACTCCAGCGAAACCGCGTGCGGCACCACCTTGGCGTACTCAAGATGCCAGTCGGCGTCGTGCCGGCGCGAGCTCGCGGCCTCCCACCTGTACTCGTTGACGATGTCGATCAAGCCGGTGGTCGCGCTCATCACGCTGTCGTCGAGGAACGGCCGGAAGAAGCGGTGCAGCCCCGGTGACTCCAGATCCCAGTCCATGGCCAGCACGCGCAGCCCGTTGCTGGCCAGCACCCAGGCGACATTGGCCACCGCCATCGTCCGCCCGGTGCCTCCCTTGTAGGAGTAGAACGTGACGATCCTGCCTTCGTTTTCGTCCTTGGGCATCGCCGTCTCCTGGCTCCATCAGTCTTGGCCGCCGAGGGCGCATGCGCATAACTAAGGAAAAAATACGCTAATTGCCCGGCCCCCGGAAGGCGGCATTCTTGACATCAACCTCCCAGGCTGTCCGTCGAATGGGACATCAAGCGCGTCCACCTGTCACATATTCGGATTTTTCCGGACGTACATATCGCCACGCAGAATACTGTCCCGCCTTTAGCCGGTCACGACCTCGCCGGCCTCCTGCCACGCCGCCACCGTCTGCCGCATCCGGGCGACGAACCTCTCGCCCAGCGGGGTCAGCGCCTGGCTGCCGGCCAGCGTGCCGGTGGCCGCGAGGGTATGGCCACACCAGCGGGCGAACTCCTCCTGCGCCTTGACCCGCGCCGCGCCTCGTACCACATTTCGCCGCGTACGCCAGAAATCGGTCACCCCGATGTGTGCGTACGTCCCCTGGAACAGCCCCTCCAACGGCCTGGGATCCGTACGCCAGGGCGCGTGGTAGAGCCGGGTGTCGTTCTTGTCGAACAGGTCGAACAGGTCGAGCACGGCGCCCAGCTTGACGTGCTGGTACTCGTGGATGAGCAGCAGGGCGAGCGTCGCGGGGTCACCGGGCAGCGCCGCCGCGACGGCGCCGAAGGCGTGGCGGGCGGTGGAGCTCACGTCGCGCCCGGCGGGAGCGGGGGCCAGCGGGGTCAGCGTGATGAGCCCGCCGCGCAGGCCCTGGGCGTATTGGGGGTATTCCTTCTCGATGAGGCACCACGCCGCCTCGAACGACCGCTGCCAGGTGCTCAGCGCGCTCTCGTCCAGCCGGTCCGCCGCCGGCCACTGGTGGCAGTCGCGATGCGGGTCGGCGTCCTCCAGGACGAGCGAGAAGTCGCCGCAGCTCACCGTCCGCACCGCAAGCCACTCCGGCCCCGTGGTTCCGGCGATCCCGATGTCACCCGCCTGCGCGACGAGCGTCACCGTGTCCCCGTCCACGCCGCGCAGCGTGCCCACGGTCGGCAGGTGGACGGCGCCCTCCTCGACGGCCACCCGCAGCGTCACGTCCTGGCCCGCGCGGATCAGCGCCGCCGCCGCGATGTTCGCCAGGTACGTGGCCTCGCCCGCGCCGCTCAGGCACTCCACCGCCCACACCCGGACGTACGGATGCGCCAGCACCGCTTCGAGCGCTTCGCGATGGTGCCGGTCGAGCCGGGTGAACAGCTCCCACACCCCGTCGGCGGCACGCGCGCGCAGCGCGGCGATCAGCGCGCGGCGCAGGCTGAGCTGCGCGTCCGCCAACCGCTCGATGTCGGCCGCGCCGCCGAATCCGGTCGCGAGCGAGTCGAGGGTGGCGTAGGGGAGCTTGTGCGCGGGCACCTCGGTCTCGTCCCGTATGTGAGTGATCAGTTTGAAGAGATCCGCGCAGTAGACGCTGGGATTGTCGAACGACCCCGCCCGGAACCTGTGCGTGTAGAGCCCGCCCCCGCAACTCGTGACAATGGGGCATTCGCGGCAGGTGGCCGACAGGCTCTCCAGCCCGCCCTGCCTGGCGAGGACACCGGGATGGGCGGCGACCTCGTCAAGGGCGTGCTGGAAGACGTCATAGCCGGTCGCCGGGGCGCCGTCGTACGCGACCTTCAGCGAGTCGACGAGTTCGTACGAGCCGTCGGTGTCGATGACGATCATCGTGCTCGGCTCGAGCCCGACCGCCTCCGACAGGCTCGCCTCGCCCCTGGCCGTCCGGATGATCGACTCGAACAGGCGCACGGACATCGGCCGGCCGTCCGCGTTCCAGCGTTCGAATATGGCGGCCAGCCAGTCGGCGTATGCCGTCGTGGACGACCGCTCAGGCGGGTTGTCCCAGGTGGCGTAGGGGAGCAGGAAGTCTGTTCTGGGCGGCTGGAGCTTCCGCAGCGCCTCGTACACCGTGATCGGTTCGTTGGCCACGTCGATCGTGCAGAGCAGGCCCGCATAGATTTCCGGCCGTTTCCTGAGCAGTTCGACGGCCCGGACGACCTGGTCGTAACTGCTCCTGCCCGACGCGTACAGGCGATGGCGGTCGTTGGCGGCCCTGTCGCCGTCCAGCGAGACGCCGACCTGGATGCCGTGCTCGGCGAACAGATCGCAGAAGCGCTCGTCGAGCAGGATCCCGTTGGTCTGGATGTGAAGGTCGAGCCGACAGTCCCCGTCGAGCGCACCACGCAGCTCGCGAGCGACCTCGTCCAGGCGCTCATGCCCCGCGAGCAACGGCTCACCGCCGTGCAGGACGACATCGATCCTGTCCACGTCGTGCCGTCGCACGTGCTCCGCTATCCGCGCGGCTACGCGGCCAACGGTTTGGGCGGATATGACCTTGGGACGGCTACGCCAGCTCTGATCGGCATGCTCGTATACATAACAGTGGTTACAGGCGAGATCGCATCTACTGTGTAGTTTCAGAACGAACTGCCGGAAAGGAGTAACCACTCCACTCAGCCGTCCCTGACTAGAAGCTAGACGAAGTTGGAGAAGGCCGCGACCGGCACCGTAGGCGTTGCGGAACGGTCCGGCATGATTCGGCGGAGATTATCTTCGAGCATCCGCTCCCCCGGGGCCCCGATTTCAGCAAAGGAAACGTCGCGAAGATCCTTGACCTCGGAGACCAGCTCCCCGCCCTCAACCGTGATCATTGTCATCCGATCCTGTACGTGCTTCGGGTGCCGACGGGATAAGTGTCATGCCCGCTCGAAGATACTCCCACACGACACGACGTACCGGATTAGGACCGTGGAAACTTTTCTGGCCACGCTGTCATAGAGCTCCAGGCCGGCTGAAAGAAGCCTCCGGCTTATGCCTGATCGTGCCCCGGCTCCTGCTCCTTGCCGTACATCGTGTCGTGCTGGATGCGAGGCGAGCACACCGAGGCCGAGGGGCACGCGCAGCGCCTGCCGCCGTCGTCCAGGCGTACCGTCACCGTGTCGGAGGGGACGTTGTGCCCGACCACGGTCCCGTCGCCCTGCGGCGTGCTCACGCGGCTTCCGCTGCGGGGCATCCGGTAACGCGTCTCGACATACAGCGGGTGCTCGTACTTGAGGCAGCACATGAGCCGCCCGCACGCCCCCGCGATCCGCAGGGGATTGACGGGAAGGTCCTGATCCTTGGCCATCCGCACCGAGACCGGCTCGAAGTCCTTCAGGAACGTGGCACAGCACAGGTCACGGCCGCAGGGGCCGATGCCGCCCTGCAGCCGCGCCTCGTCCCTCGGCCCGATCTGCCGCAGCTCGACCCTGGCCCGGAGGTTACGGGCCAGATCGCGTACGAGGGCGCGGAAGTCGACCCGGTGCGGGGCCGAGAAGTAGACCGTGTAGACGTTCTCCTCGTCGAGGTAGTCGATCCCGACGACCTTCATCGGCAGCGTGTGCCGCTTGATCAGCCGCTTGGACACGCTGCGCGCCTCGGCCCTGCGCCGCTTGTTGGCCTCGTCGCGGGCGAGCTGCTCCTCGCCCGCGAGGCCCGCGCACACCGGCAGCCCGTCGATGTCCTCACTCGTGTACTGCGGCGCCCACACGCACTCCGCCACCTCTGGACCCGAGTCCGTCGGCACGAGCACCTTGTCGCCCACCTTCGGGCTGTGCTCGCCGGGATCGAGGTAGTAGAGCCTCCCGTAACGGGTGAAGCTCACGGCCATGATCATTCCCATGGGCTCGAGCTCGCCTCCTGACGGCCTAGGGGTCGTACAGCCACATTACGTGGGGCGCGGGCGGAGAGTGAGGGGGGAGCCGGATCACTTGCCTACTGGGCACGCCTCCCTATCCGACAGCAACAGCCCATAGGCGGTGCTCAACATGGCGCTGTCGGTCATACATGGGGCGTAGAGGGCCTGACTCACCCCCCGCTGCCGCCTCAGCTTGAGGACCACCGGGACCCATTCCGCCTCGGGCTTCATCGTCACTCTGAACGATTCCGGCATGTCCGTCACCTTGGTGGCCTCGATGAGCGCCTTGTTGTCCCGGTACAGGCGCCGGAACTTCTCGTACGCCGTCGCCCGGTCCTCGAAGACGACCTCCTGAACCCCAGGCATGGCCGTGATCATCTTCTCGATGGCCTTCTTCTGGGCGGCCGTCGCCGCCTTACCGGCACACGCCGGAATTTCGGACCCCTTGCTGCAGAGGAACGCGCTGATCAGCGGCTTCGACGACTCCGCCTCGGGAGGAGCCTGCTCCATGACGCCCAGCACTCCGGGCACGCCCCGAAGCGCCTCCTCCACTACCCGCGTTCTGGCCCCCTTCTTGAGCTTCAGCCTGAACGACGTCGGCAGATCGGTGACCTTGACCGCGTCCAGCACCGCCTTGTTGTGCGCGAAAGCGGCCCGGAAATTCTTGTAGGCGGCCTCTTGACCTACGAAGGACATCTCTTCTAGCTGTGGCAGCTCCTCCAGCTTCCGCTTGACCGCCTCCGTCTCTTCACGGCTGACGTCGCGTCCCTGGCACTCCTTCGGTCTCGACTTCGTACACAGGAAGACGGCCACCTCCGTGCTCTCAACAGGCCCCGGGCCGGCCACCACCGCACGGTTCTCGTCGCCCGAACCGACAAGCCACACGGCCGTCGCCGCCCCCGCGAGCACCACGACCGCCGCCGCCGCCGTCACCAGCCGGAAGTCCGCCCGGAACCGCCGCCCCTGCGGCTCCCGCAACGGCCTCAGCGCGCTGGTGTCCACTGTCGCCCCCGCCTCGACGAGGGCCTCGCGCAGTCTGTCCTCCACGCGGCTGGTCATGAGTCCTCCCCAAGCACCCGGCCGAGGGCCGCCAGCCCTCGTGCGATCGTGGACCTGACCGTGCTGGCGCCGATCCCCATGGTGTCGGCGATCTCCTGGTCGGACAGGTCGAAGTAGTAGCGCAGCGTGAGCGCCTCGCGCTGCCTGCGCGGCAGGTCGCGCAGGGCCAGCAGCACCTCGCGGTGCTCCTCGCCCATGAGCGCGGCGCTCTCCGCCGACCAGACAGGCGGCTCGTACGGCACCGCGCGCCGGAACACCGTCGCCCGCCTGCGCAGCACGGACCGGCATCCGTTGAGCACCGCGGATCGGACGTAGGCCAGCGCCTTGTCGGCGTCGCGCAACCGGCCGCGGCCCGCGTGGGTGCGCGCGAACGCCTCCTGCACCACGTCCTCGGCGCTGGCCCTGTCGCCGACCATGATCAGGGCCAGCCTGACGAGGCCCACGTGGTGCTCGGCGAAGATCGACGCCACGTCGACCCGCCGCCGCGCCAGGGCCTCTTGTTGGGTGAGTAGTTCGACTTCCACGTATCAGAGACGCCCCGCAGCCTCATCTGCTGCTCGCGTCACCCGACCGATCTGTCAACGCGGTGCGCAGACCTTGCTCTCAGGCAGGTCACCGCGTCCGTACTCGACGTCCACCTTGAGCTTGGCGTCCATACATCTCTGGTTGAACACCTGGCTCACCCCGCGCAGCCGCGCCAGCCTGCGGCTCACGGCATTCCAGTCGTCCTCGGGCCGCAACTTCAGTCGGTACGACTCCGGCATGTCCGAGAGCAGGGTGGCGTCGATGAGGGCCTCGTTGTCGGCGTAGAGCTCGCGGAAGTTCCGGTACGCCGTCGCCTGATCCTCGTAAACGTACGACTCGACCGCCGGCGTCCGTTTGATCGCCGCGACGATCGCCTTCCTCTCCTTGGGCGTCACCACTTTGCCGTTCGCCTTGCCACGGCCTGACAAGCAGGGCCGCATGGCCGAATCTTTCGTGCACAGGAAGACGCCGGCGTCCCATTCCGACGTACGGTGCGGATCGTCATAGATCTCGGCGAGGTCGATGGCCATGTCCACCCCCGGCCGCCGTGCCACCGCGATTCTCGCTCTGTCCCGGTCAGCCCCCTGTTTCACTTTCAACCGGAACGACTCCGGCAGGTCCTTCGCCCGCACGGCCTTGAGCAACGTCTTGTTGGATGCGAAATCCTGGCGGAAGTTCTCGTACGCGCCGGGCCGATCGACGAACTGGACGTCGCTCAGCTCCGGCATGCCCTCCAGGAACGTCCGCAGCGCCCGCTTCTGCTTCTCGGTGACGCCTCGCTTGTGACAGCCGTAGGCGGCCGGCGTGCAGAGGAAGACGACGATCTCCCACTGATCGCTCGCGCTGACCTCCGAGGAGGGCACCGGATCGAGCGTGGCAGCCCGGGCGGCCCCCTGCCCGGTGAGAAGCGACGCCCCGACAACTACCGACCATAACGCCCGAGCGCGCACGGAACCCCCTCAGGAATGCGATCAACCCGGGCAGCCTAGCGCTCCAGGCGCGGCTCAGGAGCGCAGCGCCAGCATCATCGCCTCAACGGCCATCTGCGGATTGACGCTCACCGCCAGCCGTTCCCGGCACTGCATGATCGCGTCGATGCGCCGCAGGGTCTCCTCCGGCGTGGACGCCTTGGCCAGCTGGTCGAGGTCGAAACGGAGGTCGTCGTTGGCCAGCTCGACGCCGGCCCCGAACTGCATGGCCAGCACGTCCCGATAGAACGACACCAGCTCCAGCAGCGCCGAGTCCAGCGAATCGCGCTTGATCCGCGTGGCCCGCGACTTCTGCCGGTCCTCCAGCTCCTTCAAGGCCCCGGCCCCACCGCGTACCAGTCCTCGGTTGAGCCCCTTGCCCGTGGACCCTTCGCCGTAGAGCTTGCGCAGCTCGGCGGTCTCGCTCTCGTTGAGCACGGCCGTGGCCGCGGCGGCCTCCTCCTCGGCCGTCTTCACCAGCCGCTCGGCCGCCGAGACGCACTCTCCCACCCCGGTCAGCGAGCGGGGAATGCTCAGCACCGCCTCACGACGCCGCCTGACGCCCTCGTCGAGCGCCAGCGCCCGCGCCCTGCTGATGTGCCCCTGAGCGGCCCTCGCGGCGAACCTGGCCACCTCCGGCGGCACGCTGTCACGCGTGGCCAGCACGTGGGCGACGGCCTCCGCGGCGGGGGTGGTCAGGTTGACCACCCGGCAGCGCGACCTGATGGTGATCATCATGTCGTCCGGAGCCGGCGCGCACAGCAGCCACACCGTACGGGGCGGCGGCTCCTCGATGGCCTTGAGCAGGGCGTTCGCTGCCGACTCCGTGGCCCGGTCGGCGTCCTCGAACAGGATGACCCGCCACCGCCCCTGCGTCGGCGCCCCGGCCGCCCGCAGGATGAGCTCCCGGGTCTGCTTGACGCTGTAGGACAGGCCCTGGGGGCGTACGGACTCGAGGTCGGGGTGCGAGCCGATGAACACCTGGTGGCACTGGTCGCAGTGGCCGCAACCCCCGTCGGGGCAGAGCAGCGCCGCGGCGAAGGCGCGGGCGGCGTCCTCCCGGCCCGAGCCCGGCGGCCCGGTGAACAGCCACGCGTGGGTCATGCCCGCGCCGCGCCCGCCCTCGACGACCTCCCTGGCCGCCGCCGCGGCCCGCGACAGCACGGCCACCGCCTGGTCCTGCCCGATGAGGTCGTCGAAAACTGCCACGACGTAAGGCTAGCCGCATGCGACGGCCCCACGCCCCCTCAGGCACACTCCGCACGACGGCACCGCCGCGGCGCCCTCCTCCGAAGGCCCTCTGCCGAAGCGCAGCGCGCCCGTGCCGGTGTGGGTGTGCGCAGGCGGTGCCGCCGGAGCCCGCCAGGTACACCTGGCGCGGGCGCCGCAGGCAGGTCAGTCGCGCCGGCGTGTGGAGAACATGGTGTCGGTGATGGCGGGCATCGTGCCCGTGGCATCCTCCGACTCCTCCGGCACCGGGTCCGGCAGGATCTCGCGGATCCGGTCCTGGATCTGATGAGTGATCACCTCGGGCGGCAGCGTGCCGTCCACCACGAGATAACGCTCGGGCGCCGCCGCGGCCAGCGCGCGGAACTCCTTGCGCACCCGCTCGTGGAACTCCAGCGGCTCCGACTCGATCCGGTCGGCGGCCCCGCCGAGCCGGGTCAGCCCCACCTGGGGTGGCGTGTCGATGAGCACGGTCAGATGCGGCACCAGCCCGCCGGTGGCCCAAGCGTTGATCTTGGACACGTCCTTGGGGTCGAGCGCCCGCCCCGCCCCCTGGTAGGCCAGCGACGAGTCCACGTAGCGGTCGGTGATCACGAGCGAGCCCCGGTAGAGCGCGGGACGGATCACCTTCTCCACGTGCTCGGCGCGATCGGCGGCGTAGAGCAGCGCCTCGGACCGCGCCGACAGCCCGCGCTCGGCCGCGTCGAGCAGGATCGCCCGCAGCCGCATCCCCACCTTGGTCGAGCCCGGCTCGCGCGTCTGCACCACGTCGTAGCCCTGGTCGCGCAACCAGATGGCGATCAGCCGCGACTGGGTCGTCTTGCCCGACCCCTCGCCGCCCTCGAACGCCAGGAACAGCCCGGGCACGTGCTCGGCCGCCTCCGCCGGGAACCGCTCGCCCCGCACCGTCGCGATCAGGTCGGCCGACAGGGAGATGCCCTTCCTGTCGTCCATGTGCCGCAGCGCCAGGATGCCCACGACCATCGCGAGCGCCCCGCCGATCACCAGCACCAGGTTGGAGCCGTCGAACCGGTAGGCGAACTCGCCCATGCGCAGCACGTGCACGCCGAAGATCGCCGCCAGCGGGTTGGCCACGGCGACCACCAGCAGCAACGTCACCCGCGCCGTCGACTGCAGGAACGAGAACGTACGGCCGCGCAGCCCGTCCTCGACCTCGAGTCCGATCAACGTGTAGCCGATGATCCAGGCGATGCCCGCGCACGCTCCCAGCAGCACGGTCAGCATGACCACGATCACCAGGTTGTGCACCAGCGCGGTGGCCACGAGCACCAGCCCCGCGACCGTGATGGCCAGGCCGAACAGCCGCCGCCGCGACAGCTCGCGGAGCAGCCTGAGCCCGAAGAACATGCCCAGCGCCATACCGAAGAACACCGCGCCGAACACCACGCCGTAGGCCGCGTCGCCGCCGCCGAGCGCCCCCACGTAGATCTTCGCGACCCCGACCACGGCCCCGCCCGCGGCGAACGCCCCCAGCATGCCGATGATCAGCCCGCGCACCAGCCGGTTGCCGCCGACGTAGCGCCAGCCCTCGCCGATCTGCTTGAGGACGGAAGGCGTGGAGATCGCGCCGTCGCGCTTGGGGATGTCACGCAGCGTGAAGATCAGGAAGGCCGAGACGAGGTAGGCGCAGGCGTTGACGATCAGCGCCAGCCCGGTGGCGGCCGTGCCGGACGCGAACGGCGTCAGGCCCCCGAACGCGTCGCCCACCACGGACAGCGCCGCGAACAGCAGCGCCGCGACCGGCGCGGTGCCGTACGTGACCAGCAGGTTGAGCCGGTTGGCCGACTCCAGCTGGTCCTTGGGCACCAGGTTGGGGACGGTGGCCTCCTTGGCCGGGACCCAGAACAGGTTGACGCACTCGACCAGGATGGTCGCGATGATCACCCACTGATAGCCGATCACCCACTGGAAGCTGAGGATCAGCGGGATCGACAGCACCACGGCGAACCTGACCAGATCGGCCACGAACATCGTCAGCCGCCGGTCGAACCGGTCGGCGAACACGCCCGCGAGCGGCCCGAGCAGCACCGCAGGCAGCATCTTGGCGACGAACACGCCGCCGACGGCGAGCGACTGCACGCGGTAGTCGCCCTGCGTGATGTTGGCGGCCAGGGCCGTCAGGGCCAGGATGTTGAGCCAGTCGCCCAGACTGCAGACCGACATGGCCGTCCACAGCCGTCTGAACGGCGCATTGGCCAGCACATGGGTGGGTTGGCGTCGGCCAAAGGCAGTCATGATTTCAGCGTATCCAGGAAGTGGGCGGACAACAGACGAGCCGGATATTCCGGGCTGGCTCGTGGCCGAGGGTATTACGTCCGCGGGCTCTCGCGCAGGTTTCACACCTCGAACAGGCCCATGGAAATGGCATCAATTCAGCACTCCTGCCTCACGCCGGGCCTCGTCCACCAATGGCCCCCACTCGGCGCGGATCTCCGCGGGCAGCTCCAGCTCGTCCCACAGCTCGACGAGCAGCACCCCGTCCACGTGGTCGAGCAGCTCCTGAGGCTCGCCTTCGCACAGCAGGAGGGTGTAGGCGGCCCGGCGCGCGTCCCGGTCGGTCAGGTCGTACGGCCGGCCCCGGAGCCGGACGACGCCCAGCGCGGCCCCGACCGGCAGCCGCCGCAACCGGCTCGGCACGTGGAACGTCCGGCCCTCGCTCACCCGAGCCGCGAACTCGACCTTCGCCTCCAGTGCCAGCCGGAACCCCGCCGCGTCGAGAATGCGCCCCGCGGTCTCGAGCGTCGGCGACTTCCTGCCGTGCTCGTAGGCCGAGAGCGTGGTCCTCGACGTGCCGCTCACGCTGGCCAGGGCCCGCTGGTTCATGCTCGCCGCATGCCTGGCCTGCCTGAACAGCAGCCCGCCCCGCTCGGCCCAGAAGGCGGCGTGTGCCGCCTCCATCGGCGAAGAGACCATGCCCACCTCCGAGAAGTATCCGGTCGGATACTCTACGCCACGATGACCGTCTGTGGCTACCGGATCGCGGAAAGTCAGGCTCGCAACTCCAGCATCGTGATCTCCGGCGGCGCCCCGACGCGTACGGGCGGGCCCCAGAACCCCGCGCCCCTGGTGACGTAGACCTGTACCCCGTCGACCGTGGCCAGGCCGGAGACCACGGGCTGCTGCAGCCCCACCACCAGGTTGAACGGCGCGATCTGCCCGCCGTGCGTGTGCCCGGACAGCTGCAGGTCGACGCCGTGGCGGGCGGCCTGTTCGACCTGGATCGGCTGGTGCGCGAGCAGCACGGTGGACCGGCTGGTGTCCCGGCCGCCCAGCGCCTTGTCGAAGTCGGGGCCGTCGCCCGCGGATTCGCCGTTGAGGTCGTTGACCCCGGCGAGGTCGAGCACGGCGCCCTGGTGTCTGATCTCCACGCGCTCGTTCCGCAGCGAGCGTACGCCGAGTTGGTCGAGCTCCTCGATCCACTCCATGGGCCCGCTGGGGGCGAAGTACTCGTGGTTGCCGGTCACGAAATATGCCCCGTAGCGGGACTCCAGGCTCTTCAGCGGCTGTGCCAGCGCCCCCAGCTGGGCGACCGACCCGTCCACCAGGTCGCCCACGATCGCCACCACGTCGGCCTCGAGACCGTTGATCATGCGGACGATCCGCTCCGTGTGCCCCAGGCCCGTCAGCGGCCCCAGGTGGATGTCGCTCACCACGGCGAACCGCAGGCCGCTGAGCCGCGCGTCCAGCTTCGGCAGCGCCACCTTCACGCGTTCGATCACAGGGTCGCCGAGTGCGCTCGTCATGCCGTACCCGACCGTGCCCAACGCTCCCACGCCCGCGACGGTCGCGGTGGCCCGCCCGAGGAAGAGCCTCCTGCTCATCGGCGGCGCCTCAGGCGCGGGCTCGGGAACCGCCGGGGCGCCGCCCGCCATGACCGGCACGGGCTCCGGCTCGGGCGCCGCCCGCCGCTCGGCCCTGCGCACGAAGAACGCGGCCACCGCCCGCGGCACCTCCAGCACCACGAGGAAGACCAGCAAGTAGAACATCAGGGCCAGCCAGACGTATCCCGGCCAGGCCAGCCAGTGGCCGAACTCCAGCCGGCTGCCCAGGAACGTCGCCACGACCAGGGCGGCCAGACCCACCACGCCCCAGCTCAGCACCTTGCGGAGGCGCCCAGGGCCGGTCGTGGAGCGCACCATCCGATGCCACAGATAAAAGTGCGCAAGCAGGACCAAGCCCGCGAACACCAACACGATCACATCATTGATGCTACTTCCGGCGGCAGCGTCCGGCGGCCCCCGGAAGTCACAAGCTACCTGCGGCAGGACCCGCGACTCAGGAAGCAGCGGCCTCCCTATGGCTGGACCCGCGACTCCGGAAGCGGCGGCCTCCCGGAAGTCGCGGACCGTGCGCTACGGCTTGGCCGCCGGCTTCTTCGCCGCGGGCTTCTTCGCCGGCGCCTTCCTGGCAGTGGTCTTCTTCGGCGCCGGCGCCCGCTCACGCCGCTCGGCCAGCAGCTCGGCCGCCCGCTCGATCGTGATGTCCTCGACCGTGTCGCCCTTGCGCAGCGACGCGTTCGTCTCGCCGTCGGTCACGTAGGGGCCGAACCGCCCCTCCTTCACCACCACGGGCTTCTTGGAGTTGGGGTCGTCGCCCAGCTCGCGCAGCGGCGCCGCGGCGGCGGCCCGCCGCCCGCGCGTCTTGGGCTGCGCGAACAGCTCCTTGGCCTGCTCGATCGTGACGGTCAGCAGGTCTTCTTCCGAGGCCAGCGACCGGGAGTCCGTCCCCTTCTTCAGGTACGGGCCGAACTTCCCGTTGTACGCCACGACCTCCTCGCCCTCCAGCTCGCCCACGAGCCTGGGGATCGCCAGCAGCTTGAGCGCGTCCTCCAGCGTGATGGTGTCCAGCGACATCGTCTTGAACAGCGAGCTGGTGCGCGGCTTGGGCGCGTCAGCCTTCTTCGTCCGCTTCTTCGGCGCCTCGTCCTCCGGCGCCTCGGGCAGGATCTCCGTGACGTAGGGCCCGTACCGGCCGTCCTTGGCCACGATCGTGTGGCCGGTCACCGGGTCCTGCCCCAGCTGCCGGTCGCCCGTCGGCCGCGAGAACAGCTCCTCGGCCTTCTCCGCCGTCAGCTCGTCGGGCGTCATGTCCTCGGGCACGTTGACCCGCGCGCCGTCCCTGTCGAGGTACGGGCCGTATCGTCCGACCCGCAGCACGATGTCCGTGCCCTTGACCGGGAAGGAGCTGATCTCCTTGGCGTCGATCTCGCCGAGGTCGGTGACCATCTCCTTCAGGCCCTCGTCGCCGTCGGCGCCGTAGTAGAAGCGCTGCAGCTCCGGCACCCGCTCCGCCCGGTCGTTGGCGATGTCGTCGAGGACCTTCTCCATCTCGGCCGTGAAGTCGTAGTCGACCAGGTTGCCGAAATGCTGCTCGAGCAGGTTGACCACGGCGAACGCCAGGAAGGACGGCACCAGCGCCGTGCCCTTCTTGAACACGTAGCCGCGGTCGAGGATGGTCCCGATGATCGAGGCGTACGTCGAGGGCCGCCCGATCTCCCGGTCCTCCAGCTCCTTGACCAGCGACGCCTCGGTGTAACGCGCGGGCGGCTTGGTGGAGTGGCCCGCCACGTCGAGCCTGGTCATGCTGAGCGCGTCGCCTTCGGCCAGGTTGGGCAGCCGCTTCTCCGAGTCGTCGCGGTCGGTCGAGGGATCGTCGGCCCCCTCGACGTATGCCTTGAGGAACCCGTAGAAGGTGATCGTCCGTCCGGAGGCGCTGAACTCGACGTCCTCGCCCGCGGACGACCTGCCGGCCACCTTGACCGTGATCGACTCGCCGACCGCGTCCTTCATCTGCGAGGACACCGTCCGCTGCCAGATCAGCTCGTACAGGCGGAACATGTCGCCGGACAGCCCGGTCTCGCCCGGCGTGCGGAACTCCTCGCCCGACGGCCGGATCGCCTCGTGCGCCTCCTGCGCGCTCTTCACCTTGCTGCTGTAGACACGCGGCTTGTCGGGCACGTACGCGGCGCCGTACAGCTTGATCGCCTGCGACCGCGCGGCCGCCACGGCGGTCTCCGACAGCGTGATGCTGTCGGTACGCATGTAGGTGATGAAGCCGTTCTCATAGAGCCGCTGCGCCACCTGCATCGTGTATTTCGCGGAGAACCCCAGCTTCCGGCTGGCCTCCTGCTGCAATGTGGTCGTCCGGAACGGCGCATACGGCTTGCGCGTGTACGGCTTCCGCTCGACGGACTTGACCGCGAACGACGAACCCCTGAGCCTGCCGGCCAGCTCTCCCGCGGCGACCTCGGAAAGGTGGAGGACGTCGGCGTTCTTGAGCTGTCCCGTGCTGGCGAAGTCGCGGCCCTGCGCCACCCGCTTGCCGTTCACCCCGGTCAGCGTCGCCGTGAAGTCGCGCGGCCGCTCCTCGGTCTTGTTGGTGTCGAAGAGCGCCTGCAGGTCCCAGTAATGGGCAGGCGTGAACGCCATGCGCTCGCGCTCCCGCTCCACCACCAGCCTCGTCGCCACCGACTGCACGCGACCGGCCGACAGCCGGGGCTTGACCTTCTTCCACAGGACCGGGCTGACCTCGTAGCCGTAGAGGCGGTCGAGGATGCGCCGCGTCTCCTGGGCGTCCACGAGGCGGAGGTTGAGGTCGCGCGGGTTGGCCACGGCGTCCCGGATGGCCTGCGGGGTGATCTCGTGGAACACCATGCGGTGCACGGGGACCTTGGGCTTGAGCACCTCGCGCAGGTGCCAGGCGATGGCCTCGCCCTCGCGGTCCTCGTCAGTGGCCAGATAGAGCTCGTCAGCGTCCTTCAGCAACTGCCGCAGCTTGTTGACCTGCGACCGTTTGTCGGGGTTGACGACGTACAGCGGCTCGAACTCGTGCTCGACGTTGACCCCGAGCCGCGCCCACGGAGCGCCCTTGTACTTCTCGGGAATGTCGTCGGCCTTCTCCGGCAGGTCGCGGATGTGACCGATGCTCGATTCGACGATGTAGCCGCGCCCGAGGTACCCCGCGATCGTCTTCGCCTTGGCCGGCGACTCGACGATGACCAGGCGTGTTCCGCCGGCGCTGCCGTTGTTGGCTGGCACGCTGCTTCCTACCTCGCTGTTCGCTTGCAAATCCCCCTGCCGGGAGTCGGCACAGACTGAAAGGTAACCCGACTCGCGGAAATTTCCTTCCCCCGCGGGCTACCCACTACCTTCCGGGTCCACCCACAAGCACGCAGAATAAGGCCCATCGAGCGGCATGGCGCCCTGACTCACCCTGGAGACTAATCGTTGTGCTCGACTACTCCTACATGGATATCTTCATTCCACGCGATCTCACTCGTGAAGCAGCACGTCAGCTGCTGACCGAACACGCAGAGTACGGCAAGTGGGAGCTTGCCCGCGTCCGCGTGCACCCCGACGGGAGCCGTCACGTACGGCTACGTCGCAAGGTCATGCGGGTACGCAGCACGCTCTGAACGTGGGTATGGCTTTGCCCGTCCCAGGCCGCGCCCCCGGAACGGGCAAAGCGTCTATCGCCGGCTACTCACAGGCTGTGAGCAGTTGCCGCACCTTGTATTCGTACTGTCTGATTCCCTTACTTGCGGCCGAACCGGAACCGGCGGGCGGTCCCGAACAGCGCGGCCGAGGCGGCGAACATCGAGCCGAGCATGAGGGCCAGCAGGGAGTTCGAGTTCATCCCCGTGAGGCCGGCGGGCTGCTCGGCGCTCATCAGGCTGCCGACCGGCAGGCCGTGGGCGGCCGAGGTGACCACGCCGCCGGCCGGGGTGGAGGCCACCAGGTCGGTCGCCGGGCTGAGCACGGACACGGGGCCGGCCGGGGCGGCGGGGCGGCGGGCGCCGTCAGCCGGGCCGGCGACGCGGGTCTTCTTCGCGTGGGCCGGGGCTTGAGCCTGGGCCGGGGCCTGCGCCTGGGCGGGCAGGCCGGGCAGCTCGGGCAGCTGCGGCAGGCCGAACGTGCCGGCGACGTCCTCGACCAGCGGGAGCGAGGTCACGCCCAGCTGCTGCGGGACCCCGCCGACGCCGTGCACCTTCTGGGTGACCCCGGCGACGTCCTGCATGCCGCTCATGGCCGGGACGGCGGGGAGCATGGGCAGCAGCCCACGCTTGGCCTCCTTGGTCGCGGCGACGCCGGCGAAGTGGCCGTACCCGGGCCCCGGCTTGCCGACGTTGGCCCCGCCGAGGCACCCGGCCGCGGCGTCGCCCAGCACGGCGACCGCGTTGCCGCAGACGTTGACGGGAACGGCGATCGGCGCGATGACCTGGTTGCCGGCGAGCACGCCTCCGCGACCGGAGGTGTGGTTTCCGCCACCACCGGTGCTGTTGACCTTGGCGCCGCCCTTGCAGTGGGCTTCGGACCTGCCGAGCACCGCGGCCGCGTTGCCACAGATGTTGATGGGAGCGGTGATCGGCGCGATCACCTGGTTGCCGCTCAGCACGCCGCCCCGGCCGGACGTGTAGTTGCCGCCCGCGCCCTTGCCGCCGTTCGTCACGCGCGCGCCGCCCTTGCAGCCGGCGAACGCGTGGCCGAGCACGGCCACCGCGTTGCCGCAGATGTTGATCGGAGCGGTGATCGGCGCGACCACCTGGTTGCCGCTCAGCACGCCGCCCCGGCCCGAGGTGACGTTGCCGCCCGCACCGGAGCCGCCGCCGCTGTTCTCGACCTTCGCGCCGCCCTTGCATCCGGCGGAGCCGTTTCCGACGGCGTTGCCGCAGACCGTCACCGGCACGCTGATCGGAGCGATGACCTGGTTGCCGCTGCCGACCCCGTAGCGCCCGTCGGTGTCGTTGCCGGTCGAGCCCGCGACCTTGTGGTAGCCGTGCGAGCCGCCGTTGTTGGTGACGCTCGAGCCGCCCTTGCAGCCCGCGAACGCCCGGCCGACCACCGCCACCGCGTTGCCGCAGATGTTCACCGGCGCGGAGATGGGGGCGATGACCTGGTTGCCGCCGAGCACGCTGCCCCTGCCCGAAGTGCGGTTGCCACCGGCGCCCACCCCGGTGTTGTGGACGCTGGCGCCGCCCTTGCAGCCGGCCACGGCGCCGCCGAAGATCGCCACCGCGTTGCCGCAGGCGTTGATGGGGGCGGAGATCGGCGCGGTGATCTGGTTGCCGCCGAGCACGCTGCCGTCGCCGGAGGTGCGGTTGCCGCCGGCGCCGCCCTTGCCCTGGTTGCGAACCGTGGCGCCGCCCTTGCAGCCCGCGTCGGACCTGCCGATCAGCGAGATGGCGTTGCCGCAGGCGTTGATGGGGGCGCTGATGGGCGCGTTCACCTGGTTGCCGCCGAGCACGCTGCCGTCGCCCGAGGTCCGGTTGGAGGAGTTGCCGCCCTTGTTGACGACCGTCGCGCCGCCCTGCGAGGAGGCCTCGGACGAGCCGACCGCGCCGACGGAGTTGCCGCTGATGTCGATGGGGAGCGAGATCGGCAGGTTGACCTGGTTGCCGCCGCCGACGGACCCGTCGCCCGAGGTGTCGGCCAGGGCGGTGCCGCTGCCGAAGGACATGACGGCCACCGCGAGGAGGGCCGCAGGAGTAGATGCCTTTGCCCACGTACGCATGATGAATGCTCCTAGTGGTCTTCTTGGGGGGATACCTGAACACGGTTCGCGGGCAGCCGAGGCCGTACGAGATTTCGCGCACAGCGGAGACCTCGATCAACTTCACGAACCAGCTGAACTGACGTGTTTCACCCGCTGGCGAAGGGGTGTCAGACCACGCTCCGCCGCATTACTTCGTGATTCGTGGCCGGCTGTGAAGAAGACCGGCACCAGAGGGGCGGGGATCAGTCAGGCGAGAAGGAGGGGTCGTCCGCCGCTGTGCGGACGACAGGGGGAAGCTCACGCGCCAGGAGGGCGCGCCGAGCCTGCGGCCGCGGGTCGAACACGGACCTCGCGACGTCCCCCGCAGCGGCCCCGAACAGGCCGCCGGCACCGCCGTTGGGCACCAGACCATTGGTGTCCAGGATCTTTCCGGCGGTGGATGGTGCTGGCAGGCCAGGATCCTGCTGGCTGTTGAGCCCGTCGACCGTACGCCCGGCCATGGCCTCGGCGTTGTCGGACTCCGAGACACGGTCCGGGCTGGTGAGGGAGTGAAGCGCCGCGGCGTCACTCACCGCTGTTTTGGCCGCCGCCATCGCCGGGGCATTCGCCGCAGTTTCGGCAGTGGCCTCGGCTTCGGCGGTTGCCGTAGTCGCGGCAGTCGCCGTAGCGTCGGCGGTCGCCGTAGCTTCGGCGGCGGCCGGGTCGGCGGTGAGCATGCCGAACACGACAGCGAGCAGCCATCCGGCGGCTACCAGGGAGCCGACCGTGACCGCCCGCGTGACGAGCCGACGGGCACCGGCCGCGAACCGCGCCATCCGGTCAACCCGATCGGTGGTCGCGCCCTGTGCCGGGTCGGCCACGGGCAGGCGATGCGCACCGAGGGCCATCGCCCTCAGCCGCCGCACCACCGCTCGTGCCACGTGACCTCCCGAAATTCCAGAACCGGCCTCACATCATGAGGCCGGTCCGTGGACTCACCCCTCAACGGTCCGTAACCGTAGCAGCACCCAAGGTTGCCGCAAGGGCTTTTCACTTGAGAGCCAGAAATTCACCAACTCCCCTGAGTGCAAACCGCCCCCAACTGCCCCAACACCCTCTGCCGTACACCAGCCAGACGTCAGCCGTACGCCACCGAAGCCCCATGCGGAGGCCTCACCGACCCCGTTCCTGACTCACTTCGAGGGCCCGGAGGATTCTTGGTATGACGCACCCCTCAGAGTTTGCTAACCTTACTGAGCCGACGCGGGATGACGGTCCCGCGTGCAGGCACCAAGTCCGGGTGGCGGAATAGGCAGACGCGCTAGCTTGAGGTGCTAGTGCCCAGTGATGGGCATGGGGGTTCAAGTCCCCCCTCGGACACCCAGGAGACCCCGAGTTTGTGCAGGTCACAGGCTCGGGGCTTTCTTATTTTCGCCACCAGAACGAGCCGTGATACTGCTCTGATACTTCCCGGCTTTGATCAGCCGTTGCCGCCCATGATCGCGGCGAACCTCTCGACGGCTTCACGCTGGATCGTCGGGAGACAGTGCGAGTAGATGTCGAGCGTGATGCTCACCGTCGAGTGCCCGAGCCGCTCGCTCACGATCTTCGGGTTCACGCCGGCAATCAGCATGATCGTGGCGTGCGTGTGGCGGAGGTCGTGGAGCCGGATGTCGGGCGGCGGCTCGATCCCCTGCTTGGCCAGTTCCCTACGGCAACGGGCGAGATGCTCCTTGAACGTGCGGCTGAACCGCTCCGGGTGCCGCCATACGCCCTCATGGTCACCGAACACGAGAGCGTCGCCTTGGGCGAGCTTGAGGGCCAGACCCCCGCGCTCCTTCTTGTGCTGGCGGAGGAGCGCCACCGTCGCGGGGTCGAGGTCGATCACACGGGCCTTGCAGCTCTTAGTGGTGCCCTCCTGGATCTTCTTCCCCTCCCCCTTCACCCTGATCAGCCCGACCGACCGCCGAACGCTCATCTTGCCCTTGTCGAGGTCGAGGTCCCGCCAGCGGAGCGCCAGGAGTTCGCCGCGTCGGATGCCCGTATAGGCCAGCACGAGCCACGCACTGTGGAGGGCGCTGTTCTGCCGTGACCAGTCGAGGAAGGTCCGGAGCTGCTCGTCGTTCCACGGGTGCATCTCCGGGGCCTTGGCCTCCTTCGCGGTCGGCGGCTTGGCCTTGTCGGCGGAGTTCTTGGCGAGAAGGGCAGGCTCGGCATCCACGGCGGCCTGAAGCGCCGACCGCAGGATGGTGTGGATGTAACGGACCGTACGGGCGGACAGACCCTCGCCGATCAGCTCTCCCTTGCCGTCGCGCATGCCCTCCTTCTCCAACATCACGTACAGCGCCGTGATCTTCGCGGAGGTGAGGGAAGCCAGGGGGATGCTGCCGATGTACGGCTTGAGGTGCAGCCGGATGTTCTTCTTGTACGAGGCGACGGTGCTGTCAGCCTTGCGCAGGCCGTTCGCCCAGTCGTCGAGGTAGCCGCCCGTGGTCTGCTTGGACGGCTCGATGAACTCGCCCTTGTCCACCTTGGACAGGGCCTCACGCACGGCCTTCTGAGCCGCCGCCCTCGTCGTCCACGGCCTGCCCTCATCGTCTCGACGACGCAGCACGGGCTTCTTGGTCCCGTCCGGCTGAGGAACCATGAACTTGATTCCGAACTGCGTCTTGCCGTTGGCAAGCTTGTACTCGAAGACGCCGCCCTCGCCGGGGGACCTCCGCCGGGGCTTCTTCTCGTCTTTACTGCTCACTCGTTCTCCTCGGGGTCGAGCGCCTGAAGCGCCTGCGGGTGGCGAATGACGCCTGTTGCGCGGATCTCCTCCGCCCAATCGGAGGTGTAGGCAGGCACAGAAATGCCCGCCCTGATCATCTGGTCGAGGACCTTTGCAAGCTCGACGAAGGCTGCGGCCCGGGACTCGGCATCCTTCCGC
The DNA here is from genome assembly GCF_040674955.1 of Nonomuraea sp. NPDC049695. NCBI lineage: Bacteria > Bacillati > Actinomycetota > Actinomycetes > Streptosporangiales > Streptosporangiaceae > Nonomuraea > Nonomuraea sp. NPDC049695. The sequence continues at coordinate 54,828 of NZ_JBFANV010000007.1, forward strand.
GCTCTGACGACTCCCTCCGCGTCACGCAGCGAGCGGTACAGCTCGACGGGATAAACGACCTCCCGCCACGCCTCGAAACGATCCTTGCCCGTCTTGGCGATCGTGGAGAAGTCAGCGCGCGCCTGCCCGTCTTCTTGCATGTGACCGGGGGGCTCCTCCCCCATCGCCCACCTCCACGCCGCGTAGGGGTTCAGCCCCCCCTTCCAGTGAGGCGGCGTCAGTGCAGGCTTTGGACCTTCCAGGGGGAAGAGCAGGAGAAGGGGCGGAACCGCGAGGGCGTAGGCGATGACGAGCAGTTCGTCCACGCTGATCTCACGTCGCCGGACCCCGGTCTTCGGGTTCTTCCGGCCGGTCTCGATGTTGGTCAGCGCGGCGAAGGTCAGTTGGGGAGCACCCAACTTCGCGCACTCCTCCGCGAGCTGCTCTCGGGTGATGCCGAGCCGGTCTCTGTGGACCTGGACCTGCCGACCCACAACATCGCTGGGGGTTCGGTCTCCATCGTCGATCTTGTTGTGCATATCGACAAGTATATTCGTCGTGTTGCCGAATGTCACTAGATGTCCCTAAGATCGACGCGGTGTTGTTCGTTGATATGCGCATCGCTCTGTGCAAATCGACAAGGAGGTGAAGTTGAAGACCGCTACCGATTCCGACCCGTTCGACGGTCGTCTGTTCGCGACGGTCCCCGAAACGGCTGGCCTGTTCGGGGCGGACGAACGAACCGTTCGTCGCGCGATCAAAGACGGCCAGATCCCCGCCGTCCAGGTTGGCGCTACTTACCGCGTACCCGTGGCCTGGCTCCGTGCGCAGGCGCTCGTGGACCTTGACGGGAGCGCCGCCTGATGATGCACCCCACCAAAGTGTGCGGCCCCGGGAGCACCACCTCCCAGGGCCGTCAGCATGTCGATGCACCTACCAAGTCCAACGACTACTCCACGGTAGCGCGCCGCATGGCGTCACACCGCGTAGCCCCTCTGGTCTGCGGTCACCGTGACCCCCTCGACTGTCTCGCGACTTCTGCCGCCCCCAGCTCGTTCGGCCTCAGCCGCGCCGAGTTGGTCGCCGAGATCCAGCGTTGCCAATCGTCCGGGTGGCAGACGTGGGAACTGGTCGAGAGGTTCCTCAGCGCGGTAGCAGAGGAGGTGGCGTGAACCCGTTGGACAGTGTGTTCAGCGCCCCACCGTTCTGCACTCAGTGTCAGGAGGTGGCCGTCTACTGCCAGTGTGACGCGCAAACGGACGCAGAGGAGGCCGCCCAGCAGGACCCTCCGGACGAGGACCCGCCCATCTCGTCCACGTGGCGTCCCGTTGACCTCGCTGCCGTTCTGAGCGGGTCTTACGAGCCGCCGCGCCCCACAGTCGGGAAGCGTGACGACGAGGTTGGTCTCTTCTACCCGGGACGTGGCCACGTGATCGCCTCCGAGTCCGAAGCGGGCAAGACCTGGCTTCAGCTCTCGGCGCACGCCGATGAGATCCGCGCCGGCCAGGCAACGGTCTTCATCGACTTCGAGGACGACGAGGGGGGCGTGGTCGGCAGGCTGCTCACCCTAGGTCTGACGGCGGAGGACATCAGGGCTCGCTTCATCTACATCCGGCCCGAAGAGCCCATCACCCTCCACGCGCGTTCGATGCTCGTGCAAGTGCTCGGCGACCTTCACCCCACGCTGGTCACGCTCGACGGCGTGACCGAAGCCATGACCATGCACGGCCTCAACCCGCTCGACAATAAGGACATCGCCCGGTTCGGGCGCATGCTCGTCCGGCCCCTAACCGAAGCAGGACCAGCGGTCGTCAGCCTTGACCACGTCGTCAAGGACAGGGAGGGACGAGGCCGCTACGCCCTCGGCGGCGTCCACAAGCTGAACGGCCTCAACGGGGCCATGTACACGCTGGAGAACCGCAAGCCCTTCGGCGTGGGAGTAACCGGCCGAAGCGGCATCTACATCAGCAAGGACCGTCCCGGGCAGCTCCGGAGGCATTCCCTGCCGTCCTCCGATGGTCGCCGTTGGTTCGGCGACCTTGTGGTCACCTCCCACGCCGAATCCTTCGTCGAGGTCAGCATCGAGCCACCCGCAAGCGACCGCACTGACAAGTTCCGACCCACCAACCTCATGCGGAAGGTGTCCGACGCCCTCGCACGTGCAGGCCAACCGCTCAGCAAGCGTGACATCGAGACCCGCGTACAAGGCAAGGCCGAACACGTACGCGCCGCTGTCGCCTGCCTCATCGACGAGGGATTCGTCCACGTCACGCCGAAAGGCAACGCACAGATGCACGACCTCATCAAGGCATTCAACGAGGAGGAGAGGTGACCTTCAGCCCGTCAGGCGCGATCTCGTCCCGCCAGGCCAAGATCAAGGACGAGAGTTTCCCTCGTCCCGTCTCGTCCCTCGATCTCCCTCCGGGAGACCAACACACAGGTAAGGAGAGTCGAACTCTCGTCCCGAGTCTCGTCCCCACTCGTCTGAACCCGGGTCTCGTCTCTCGTCTCCCCCTTTATAGGGGGGACGAGAGACGACGGGACAAGAGGCTGCACCGTTCTGTCCTCGCTGCCTCCGCGATCGGCAGAAATGCCGCGCGCGCGAGGCGCTCCGATGCCCTTGATACCGGCGCGAAGTATCACGGCTGGTTCGCTGCGCTGGGAATGCCAGCGTTTCGCCAGGTCAACGCCATGCCTGTCGGGGACTACATGTCCCCCACCGTGCTCCGGAGGTACTCCATGGTCCTCGACGAGAGCGGCCTACCGGCTGAGGCTGAGGCCCTTCGTAGGGCGTTGACGTGGTTCTTGGCCGCCTATGAGCCGCCCGGCCGTCGTCGTGCCGTGCTCGTGCCGCTGAGGCGTGTGGACGCCGTGTCGCGGCTCGACGTGGGACCGGGGGCGGCATGAGTGAGATGTCAGAGCGCGGGCGGGTGTGGGTTCCAGAGTTCCCCGGGCAGCGTCCGCCGTTTCAGCCCGGTCACGAGCTGAGCATGCGGCATGGGGCCTACTCGCCTCGCCGCGTTGACCCGCTGGCGGTCGAGCTGGTCGAGGGTGTGCTTGCCGACGACGCGGTGTCGTTCCTCCGTCAGTCCGCGTACCGCTCCGCGCTGTGGGCGTGGGGGCGAGCGGAGGCCAGGGTCCAACTCCTCGCGGAGCACCTGGCCGACCACGAGGGGGACGGATGCCGCTCGTGCCCGGATTGCGCGCGCTGGGACGAGCAGCTCCGCAAGTGGGAGAGCGCGGCGGCCACTCAGCGAGCGCGGTTGGGGCTCGACCCGCTGTCCCGCGCGCGGTTGGGGCGTGATGTGGCCGCCGCGTCGGTGGACGTGGCGCGGCTGATGGCTGGGCTCGACGACGGCCAGGACGACGAGGAGGTACGACATGACGCGGGTTGATCGGGAGACGCTCAAGGTCGCGCGGCGTGACCCGCAAGTGTTCGCGCGGGTGCTGGTCGGTGCGGAGTTGTGGCCTCATCAGCGCAAGGTGGCGCGCTCGACGGCGCGGTACCGGGCGATCTGCGCGGGCCGTCAGGTGGGCAAGTCGCGGCTCCTGGCCGTGCTCTGCCTGCACCAGGCGTTCTCGACGCCGGGTAGCCGAGTGCTGGTCGTGAGCGCGGGTGAGGTGGCCGCTCAGCGGCTCCTCGACGAGGTGTCCACCCTGGCGACCTCCTCGCCGCTGCTGGCCGGCTCGGTGCTCGACGAGACCAAGTCGCAGGTCACCTTGTCGAACGGCTCCACCATCATGAGCGTGCCCGCCTCGCAGCGGCAGATCCGGGGATGGGCCGTTGACCTCCTCGTGCTCGACGAGGCGGGGTTCATCGACCCGGACATCTGGCGGGCGGCAGAGCCAGTGATCATCGCCCGACCCGGGTCGCGAGTGATCCTGTGCTCCTCGCCGTGGGGGACGGCCGACCACTTCTTCCGGGTGCTGTGGTCGCGCGGGATGGACGCCCCTGACGAGATGTACGCCTCGTGGCACTGGCCCTCCAGCACGAGCCCGCTGGTGGATCAGAGGCTGCTCGACGAGATCCGCGCTCGGGAGGGAGATGACTACTTCGAGCGCGAGTACCTGGCGAAGTGGACCGACGAGGCGGGGGCGTACTTCACCGTCGAGGAGATCGAGAGCGCTACGGCGGACTATCGCCTGTTGCCGCCCGACGAGGTGGGGCAGGTGACCCGCAACGCGCGGCCCTACGTCGTGGCGGCCGGCGTGGACTGGGGCGTGAGCCGCGATGCCAACGCCTTGTGCTTGGTGGCCCCGCTCGACGACAAGGGGTTGAACGACCCGAAGGACGGGCTGCGCTACTTCGTGCCGTGGCTGGAGTACGCCTACCGCTGCCCCTACGGGGAGTGGATCGAGCGGATCTGCACGGTCGGGCGGGCCTACGGTCTGCACGTGGTCGCGTCGGAGATCAACGGCGTGGGGGCATATCCGACCGAGCAGCTTCGCGAGCGCCTGGCCGTCGTGGGAGCCGTCTACGGCGTGGCCGGCGTCTGGACCGACAACCGCCGTAAGCAGGCGGGTTTCGGCAAGCTCAAGGTGATGTTGCAGCGCGGTCAGCTCGTGCTGCCGCGCGTGCCTGAGCTGCTCAAGCAGCTTCGCAGCCTGGAGTTCGAGCAGATGCCGGGCGGGTCCCTGCGCATCGAGGTCCCGGCGCGCGCCGGACATGACGATCTCGTGCTCGCTCTCATGCAGGCGATCTCCTGCGTCAGGCCCATGCCCGGCCAGGCGGGGCGGCGGGTCGCCGACGTGGACCACACCATGACGCGGCTGGGGGTGCGGGTGCCGGTGGACGCCTGGCCGCTGGCCTGGCACACGGCCTCCTACACCTGGCCTGCCGGGTCGCAGGCCGACAACACCGCATGGTGAGCCGCCTAAAACGCGGTGGCCAGCCAATTGAGCAACGTACGAATGAGAAGGAGAAGACCATGGCCATCCCCATGGACATCCAGTTCCGCAAGACCGACCTTGACGCCCTGCCGGTGAAGGTCACCGCCGTCCGCAACGGCCTCGTGACGGCTCTCGGCATGACGTCACGTGACGCCCGCTACTCCATCGAGCACCGGGGGAAGCTGGCCGAGAAGCTCCGCGAGGAGGCCACGGCCCAGCTCGACCAGATCGAGCGCGAGGCCGACCGCGCCGTGCAGGACATCACGACCTGGCTCGACAAGCAGCCTTCCACGCCGGGCGACCCGCAGCGGGAGCTGCTCGACGAGGTCAAGCGCCAGAGCGCGTGGTCGCGCGCCAAGGCGCTGCTCGACAAGGGCATGGACGTCCGCACCCTGATCAAGGACGCGGCAGCGAGCAAGGACGTTGCGACCCTGACCGCGCTCCGCACCGAATGGCCCACCTACGTTCGCACCGGAACCGACCGCGAATTCCACCCCCGCGTCGCGGCGGAGATCATCGACGGCATCGAGCGCGGCCTTGCCGATGCCCTCTCTGGCGACCAGGGCGCGGCGGCTCGACTGAGGATCAAGACCGATGAGTCACGAGAGGTCGTGAAGCGTGCCCTGTCGGAGGAGCGGAACCACATCCAGCGACTCACCGACAACCCCGCAGGAGAACTGCACAGGAACGAGCGGCTGGCCGACGTGGAGGCCAACTCCACCGGGATGGCGATCATTAATGGCCAGCTCGTGAAGACCGGTGGCCGGTCGGGCGGCGAGTTCCCCGGCGGTCACACCGCGCGGTAGTGGTGGAAGGTGGCCCCGCCCACGCCCTCCTTGTATGTCATGCGCGGGGCCACCAGCTCGGCTCGCCGCCTGGTGACGCAGTGACGAGTCGAGCGGCTTCAGGGGATCGGCTCCGGCTGCATGCCGTCCAACCGGACGACCATTTGCAGGGCAAGACAGGATGCATGACGGGCGAACTCGTCGAACCCGACGTAGATGTTGTGCCCGGTGTGGATCGCGGTACCGCCCGGACCTGGGGTGAAGGTGTCGGCCAGGACTCCTACCGGTTCGGCGCTGGCGGCGGTGTAGACCGCTGAGGACTTGCGGAGCTGGGGACAGTAGGCCAGCGACTCGGGAATGCATGCGGGACATGTAGGCGGGGCGTTGGTAAGCCCGCTGTCTTGGCTCATCGCACGGAACGCGGTCTCGGTGATCACCCACCACATGCGCCCGGTTCTGGGGTCCCTGCCGGTCTTCCCGCAGACCTGACACAGGCCACGAAGCATGGCCAGCCACTGACGTCTGACGTTCAGCATCCGCCACAGCGGTTGGCCACGACGGTTCTGGCGAATGCGGGCACGAAGTATCCCGCACGTCCAATCGGACGGGCGCGGATCGGGATATGTGAGCCGGACGTCCCCAAAGGAGTGCCGCTTGGCGAACAAGAGGCGGTGTTCGATGGCTTCTCCGGACCACGCAATGACGTACGGGACGCGCAGCGGCGCGAGGCTCTCGGCAGCGATGTCCTCTGATCGTTGCAGGGCGGTCATTGAGGAGTCTCCGCCTCCCGCCAGGTGTGAACCACGCTCTTGGCCATCGCCAACAGCGCAAGCCGCCGAGGGGTGTCCGCCTCGATGAGGTCACCAGACGCGCGGTGCCTGCCGTGCAACATGTCGCCGACTCGCCACGTGTCGAACTCCAGGAGCATCGGGGCCGACGTGGCGTTGCGCTCGCGTTCCAGATGAGAACCGTGTTCGGAGGGCATGACCGCGACGGTAAGAACGCGTGATACCGCACCTCAACGAGGTTGCTCATCTTTGACAGAGGGCGAAATAAGGAGGCCGATCTAGAAGACGCGCGGCAATCTCTGGCAAACATCTTGAGTCGGGTCATCCCTGCACGCAAACTCAAGCACAGCATGTCCAATCCCGTAGGAGGACCTCATGGCACTGCGATTCCTCGGTAAGGACCCCGACAGCCCCGACGGCGACTCGCCCACTGTCTGGGAGGACGGTGACGACTACATCCTCCAAGGCTTCGTCATCACGGAGCCAGCCGTCCTCGATCAGGTTGGCGACCTGCCAAAGGGAGAGACGGTGATCCGCTTCCCGAAGCGCATGATGCAGTTCTTCCCGGAGGTAGCCGGTGCCAGCCGGACGGACGCTTGAACAGTTCCTCGCCGACTGCCAGCACTCCGCCGTGCACCTTGAGATGCGCGACGCGTACACCCTGAACGATTCCAAGTTCGATGCATGGAAGGCGGGCCACCGCATCGATCTCGACGACCGTTCTTCATGGTGGCGTCCGTGGCTCCAGAACATCGTGAACGCGGTTGCTCGCGGTGTGGAAGTACGACGGGCGCGGATCGTCTCCGAGCCCGTCAGCAGCTACATCAGGTACGAGTACGACATCACCGTGCCTAACCTCCGGGCCGGCGAGCAGGTTCGTTGGCTCCCTCGTCGTAGGGCGACCGACCTGGCCTTGCCAGGCAACGACTTCTGGTTGTTCGACGGCACTACCCTGCTCATTCACCATTTCAGCGGCGAGGGCGACAAGGTGGACAGCGAAATCATCACCGACCAGGCGGTGACCAAGCTGTGTGCCGAGGCGTTCGAGGCCGTCTGGCAACGCGCCGTTCCCCACGAGGACTACCGGCCCGTCTGACAGTCCATGACCACGCTTCCCTCGTCCAGTGCCCAACAAGCGCTCGAAGTGATGGGTGCTCGTCTCCGGAGCATCCGACGCGAGGCCAGCCTGTCCGGTCGCGATCTCGCGCGACTGGCGGGCTGGCACTCGTCGAAGGTCAGCCGTATCGAACATGCCCAGCGCACCCCTTCCCCCGCCGATGTCCGCGCCTGGTGCCGCCACTGCGGGGTGCCGGAACAAGCGCCTGACCTGGTGGCGTCCCTTGAGGCGATCGAGGGGATGTTCGTCGAGTGGCGGCACATGGAACGCACCGGGCTGAAGAAGGCTCAGGAGGCGGTCGTGCCTCGATGGGAGAGGACGCGCCACTTCCGCATTTACTCCTCCAAGCTCATCCCCGGGCCGCTGCAAACCCGTGCTTACATCTCCGCGATCCTCACCGCCCTCATGCGCCGTCGCGGACTGCCGAACGATGTAGAGGAAGCGGTTCAGGTGCGCGTGGACAAGCAACACGTTCTCCACGATGGCGATCATCGGTTCGCGGTCATCTTGGAGGAGAGCGTGCTACGCGCCCCGATCGGAGGTGCCGAGGTCATGGCTGGGCAACTGGGCCACCTACTCACCGTGAGCGCCCTGCCCTCGATGTCGCTGGGCATCATCCCTCTCGACGCCGACCGATCCACCATGTGGCCGGCTGAGGGGTTCTTCATGTTCGACGACGCCGAGGTCACCGTCGAGCTTGTCTCCGGCCACCTGACGATCACGCAACCCCACGAGGTCGCCCTGTATGCCGGCGCCTTCAAGGAACTCGCCGCTCTGGCGGTGTACGGCAAAGCCGCCCGCGCCTTGATCACCGCTGCGATTCAAGCGCTGGACAGGGACGCCTGATCCACGTCTTCGATGTCCGCTGATTAACTGAGGAAACCATGATCCAGAACAACGGCTTCGTGTCGAGCATCCACTACTTCAACCGGACGGGCTGGGTCGCCATTTTCACCGGCACCGAGACCGAGACCGGGCGCACGGTGCACGTAGAAGCCTGGGACCCGGTCACAGGGACCGCGCTGGTCGTCGATCCCCAGCGTGGTGCCATGCGCCCGGTCATCGACTACCCGGACTTCTCCCATCTCGAAAGAGCCGACCAAGTTGCGGCCGTGCTCCCCGGCGGCGGATGGCGCGTTTACTGGAAAGACGAAGGACCTGGTGGGACACCCTTAACTGAACAGGTCCTTGCTTGGCTGATCACAGAGAAGGGGGGAGCCACGGCGATCACCGTCGATGCCACCGGGTACGTTGACGCCGCTGACGGTGCCGACCGTTTCCTAGCCCCCGGAGAGGACCTCACCACGACCGATCAGCAACCGCCCTCATAGCCTTCTCACCGGCATCAGCGGAGGCGACAGCACGGTTCCGTCTGATTCCTCGCGTGATACTTCGCGTGATACTGCCGCCTATGTATCCGGGCGTTCTTGGATGCACATGCCGGAGATCGAAAACCGCTTTGGAGCAGCTCACGGCATGTTTCTAGGTATCCGGATGCCCCCGGATGTCCCCCGGGTGCCGAGAGTTCAAGTCCCCCCTCGGACACCAGCACAATAGAGAACGCCAGGTCTTTGACCTGGCGTTTCTGCTTTCCCCAGCGCCGGCCAGAGGCCGGCGCTGCCGGAATAGCATGGCCTGGTGGGATCGTTGTGGCCGATGTGCTCGACCGGCGACGAGCACCGTTCCCGGCGATCGCCTGTTCGGCTGCGACCGTGCGCCACCACGACACGCCCCGCCGCCATCCCTTGATCCACCGCTGTGCCAGGAGTGTGCATGACCGACCGCCTCACCGCCAGGCTGATCAGCCAGGCGGCCGAACGGCTACGGCCGGTGATACGCCACACCGCGCTGGAGCCGAACCATCGGCTGTCCGAGCTGCTCGGCGGTCAAGTGCTGCTCAAGCGCGAGGACGCGCAGGTCTGTCGCTCCTACAAGGTGCGCGGGGCGTTCAACCTGATCGCCTCCCTCACGGATGAGGAACGGCGGCGCGGCGTGGTCTGCGCGAGCGCGGGCAACCACGGGCAGGGCGTCGCGTTCGCCTGTGCCCGTCTGGGGATCAGCGGTCGGGTGTACGTACCGTCCACCACGCCACGGCAGAAGCGCGAGCGCATCGCGGCGCTCGGCGGCGACCGGGTGGAGGTCGTGGTCGGCGGCGGCTCCTACGACGAGGCGAGTAGCGCCGCGCACGCCGACAGCGAACACACCGGTGCCGTCTACGTGCATCCGTTCGACGACGTCAGGACGATGGCCGGGCAAGGCACGGTCGGCCTGGAGATCCTGGCGCAGTGCGGGGAGGCGCCGCACACTGTCGTCGTCCCGGTCGGTGGAGGCGGCCTGATCAGCGGGATCGCTGTCTGGCTGCGGGAGCACTCACCCGCCACCCGCATCGTGGGCGCCGAGCCCTCAGGAGCGGCCAGCATGCGCGCAGCCCTCGACCACGGCGAGCCTCTCGCCCTGCCCGAGTTGGACACCTTCGTGGACGGCGCCGCCGTCGGAAGGGTGGGCGACGCCACGTTCCCCCTGGTCAAGGAGCTGGTTGACGAGGTGGTCGCGGTCGATGAGGGTGCGGTGTGCACCGAGATGCTGGATCTCTACCAGACCGACGGCATCATCGCCGAACCCGCCGGAGCTCTCGCGGGTGCCGCGGCCCGTGAGCTCCTGCCCTACGCCTCTGGAGGACCGGTGGTGTGCGTGGTGTCGGGCGGCAACAACGACGTCAGTCGGTACAACGAGGTGCTGGAGCGCTCTCTTGTGCACATCGGGCTGAGGCACTACTTCCTGGTGACCTTCCCACAGCGCCCCGGCGCCCTGCGCCACTTCCTGGACGAGGTTCTGGGAGAGGGCGAGGACATCATCGCCTTCGAGTACGTCAAGAAGAACAACCGCGAAACCGGCCCGGCGCTTGTCGGCATCGAACTCGAGCGGGCCGGCGACCTCGACAGTCTCCTGTCCCGGATGAAGGCCGGCCCGCTCACGGTGGAGCGCATCCCGCCGGGCTCGCCACTGTTCACGTTCATTCTCTGACCTCTCGCCACCGCGTGCTCATGATCCCGAAGCCGCCGCGGAGCGGCAGCCGAACCGGAAACGGCGACGACTGAGCCGGTTCCTCCTCGCGGGACAGCCCCGCGGCGGCCTCGCCGCTCCCCGGTCCGGGGTGGCTCGCGAGGAGCGGCGAGGCGGGCGTCACGCGGGAAAGGGCTCAGCCCGTGTAGTCGGTGGTGTGGGTCTCACCGGACGGCCACAGGTATCTGCCGTGGTCGGCCGTCGTGTAGTTCTTGTTGTCGTCGCCCGTACGGGCCTGGATGAGGTTGCGGCGCCAGGTGGAGCCGCGCGCCGAACCTCCCCAGATGTTGCCGTACAGGAAGCCGTAAAGCTGCTCGAGTTCGGCCGAGAAGACGTTGTCGGTGACGGTGATGTTCGTGGCGTTGTTGACGACACCGATGCTGAGCGCGTACCCCCAGCCGGAGACGTAGTTGTCCGTGACCGAGATATGGTCGTACACACCGCTGCCCTGCAGCGCCAGGGCGTTGGTGTTGCCCAGGGAGGCCAGGGTGTTGTGGTGGACGATCATGGGGCCGCCGTTGCCTTCGCTCTGCGGGCCTATGCCGTCGTGGTGGTATTCGTCATGCGACGTATCGGCCATGTCGTGGATGTAGTTGTTCGTCCAGGTCGACGGGCGGTCCGGGAAACCCGTCACCATGATCATGCCGGCGTTGCCCCAGATGTCGTTGTGGTCCATGACGGCCACGGCTTCCTTCATCGTCGTGGCGAGCTGCCAGGACTTGTCGAAGGGTGTGCCGGGCTTGGTGTGGGACGACGAGACGGTGCCGTCGTTGCCGGGCGGCATCGGGTACGAGCTCGGCTTGAACGTCGAGTAGAGGAACTTGATGTTGTTGTCCGAGTAGATCTGGACGAGGTTGTCGTTGGGGTTGGTGCCCTCGAACAGGCAGCCGACGAACGTGAGGTTGTCGCCGTAGATCAGCACCTTCAGGCCGAGGAAGCGCTGGTAGGAGATGACGCTGTTGTCCGGGAACTCGAGCCTCAGCGGTTCGTCGGCGCTCATGCCCGCCGCGTAGTCGGTGAGCTTGCCCGGGTACGCGCCCAACCCGAGGCCTCCGGCGTTGGCCGGTGTGTTGGCGTAGCCGGTGTTCGAGAAGTCCGGCCAGTAGCCGGAGCCGTCGTTGGGCCGGGCGTCGATGGCGCTCACGGCCTCCTCCGCACCGCGCGTACGGAATTCGCCGCCGGCGACGACGCTCGTGGAAAGGGCGGCGGCGAGGGCGACGAGGGCGACGGCGGCGGAGAAGGAGCTCCGGGCGAACGCGCGGATGAGGGGTAAGCGCCGGCGATTCCCGGCGTCTTGTGATGTCCTGATGTCGTGCTCCGATCGGCTCGGTACGAGTGCCGCCCGTGCCGTCCAGCGGCATAGGCGATATTTCGGCATCACGTAGTGTGCCGGGGAGCACCGGTGTTTCGGGCGATTTCTTATGACCACATGGCGCAGCCGAAAAGTGCCTCCCCGTGATCACACGTCGTCTTACTGGATGGAAAGTTCGGGGTCGAGGCATAATGAGCGTCGTCCAGGACAGCAGTGAGCCGGTCGTCGTGCAGGCGCATGGCAGGCACCATGGCGGGCGCCAATGGTGATGGAACGCGCAGAACGGGCGGCGGCCAGGTGACCATCCCGATTCGGGAGACGAGAGGTGGCCACCGACTCATCGTCGAGACGTGAATCACCGCGTTCGAGGCCCTGGCCGCCCGAGAGCCGTTGGCACATCGGAGGCCTGGCCTGGTCCCGCTTCCAGCACGTCGGCAGGGAGCCGGAGTGGCCCACGTCGTTGTGGAAGCACGACAGTCGGGTCGTCGCGTGGGCCTGGGCGCAGCCCCCCGGAGGTGAGTACAGGTATACCTGCATCGCACGACGCTCTCGATGGGACAGCGCCCTCGCCGATGCCGACCTCAGGCTCGACATTGCCGACCTGCGCCAGGCGCGCACGGAGGCTTCCGCCGGCGCCGGGCTTGGCGCCGCTGAGGAAGTAGTACAACGGGTGACCGTTGTAGGTGACCTGGGTGATGTGGTCGGGGGCCGATACGGACGGCCGCTCGGCCGGGCCCGTCAGGGGCGTACTCCTTGGGAATGTCGAGGATCCGCAGGACGGCGCAGGCCAAGGTCTTACCGGCGCCCACCCCGATGAGCAGCACATAGTCGCCGGGCGCCAGCGCCCCGGTGGCCAGCAGGTGGTCGAGGGCGACGAACTGGTCGCTGACCCCGAGGTGACCGATGCCGGCGCCGTAGTCCCAGGTGGTGTCGGCCAGAGTCAGCCCCAACCAGCTCACCCGCTCCTCCACGTTGTCCCAGCGCCCGTGCGGGAACGCCACGCGCGCCACCTCGTCGAGCGTGAGGTAGTCGGCGAATAGGCACTCGAGCCCGGCTCCGACGTGGATGTGGCACAGCTTGAGCAATTTGACCCCGGGTATTGTCGGGGCGGGCTACCGCAGGTGCTTCTGATTCCGGTGTTTATTAAATCTCCACACCGCTGTCCAGAGAATTTCCGCGTCGGCATTCACCGTCGCGGTGGTCATGTCGAAGGAAGCCACGAGGCCATTCTTCCGGTCCTCTTCCGTTCCTCTTCCGTGCCGTTGGGCACACCGGAAAGATGCTCTACTCTGGCCAACGCGGCCATCGCGTGATCTTCAGTTCCATCACACCTGTGTAATCACAGCGGTTGCCGGTCCTTCTTCACCTGGGATCTGCCTTGGCCTGCACAGCGCGCCTGGGACAGCCCAGGCACGCTTAGTTCAGAGGAGGTGCGGCTGGAGTACCGATGAATTGTCGCGGATGATATTGTCCGCAATCTCGCCTGCCGACCGTCGAAGCCAGTCAGATCCGCAGCAAATGGACCAGAACCCCATTTGGCGACGGCATATCCGCGCGGCATTTCGTTGTACAACCCAGAGCGCAACCGACCACTGATGATGGTCCGGGCGCTCGCTGGTCAAATGAGAGAGTAATGAACTTACGCAATGTTCGTCGCCTGCTCGTGGTCGGATCCTGCCTGGCGGTTACGGCGGCGGGTGGCACCGCCGCGATGGCCGACGACGAGGCGCCGGCCGTCGGCCACGGCTTTCACAGCGGAACCGTCCCGTTGACTACCTCGTACAACGGGAATACGTATGAGCTGAAGGACCCGACCAGAGGCAACACGAGTGGCTATCTCGATCAGAAGGTCGGTGACGCCGTCAAATCGGTGTTGTTCACCGACCAGGACAACGACTGGGGCGACGGAAGCCAGCTTGACAAGGTGAGCATCGCTGTCGATGTCCAGTACGCGTCGACGAAGGCGTGGGACTACTTCGCCAACGTGCACGGGCGGGTGGGCTTCGCCGGCGACGGGCAGGCGCTCAATCTCTACGGGAAGGTACTGCCCCTCCCAGCCAGTCGCCCTTCCTACGTGAAAGCATCGCCTAATCTCAACCGGCCTGCTCTGATCACCTACGCCAGCGCGGGGCAGGAGGTTGGAAATGACGGCAAATTCAGGCAGGTCAATCAGGGCACATTGGACCTGGTCGGCGGCGCTTTCGCCATGGGTATAGCGCAGGTTGAGGCAGGACTGCCCACTACAGCTGAAGCCTCTGGTCACACAGAGATGGAGGAACCAGCTGCGATCGGGGAGACCACGGCGGCGATCTTCGGCACGATGGTCGAATTTTACGCGAACAACCGGGTCGATCGGCCGGACTACCTCATCGGCGAGCGCATTGCCGCGGGATACCCGGCAGGCACGTTCTCCGCGCCGGAATCGATGGTCAAACCTCTGACCAGTTGCTGGAGTACGCAGACCCGGACGCTCCGAGGCCCGGGGATGCATTTCTTCTACCTGCTCGCGGTCGGCAGCAACCCCACCCAGGGCGAGGCCAGCCCGACCTGCAACGGCATGCCTGTCACCGGCATCGGAAACGACAAGGCAGCGAAGATCTGGTACCGGGCACTCACCGAGTACTTCACCGCCAATACCAACTACGCCGCCGCCCGCGTCGCGACCCTGAAGGCGGCCGCCGACCTCTACGGTGCGCACGGCCTGGAGTACAACACGGTCAACGCGGCGTGGTCCGCCATATCGGTCGGCGGCGCAGATCCGATCGCCGGGGGCCAGACGCCACGTCCGGTCAACCCTGGAGACCAGGAGACCGTCGTGGGGACGGCCGTCAGCCTGCAACTTGAAGCCACAAATCCTGGTGGCCGACCGTTGACCTACGCGGCGGCAGGGCTGCCTCCGGGCCTCACCATGGACACGGCGTCGGGTCTGATCTCCGGTAAGCCAACGAAGAAGGGCAACTACCGGGTAACGGTCGGAGTGACCGACACCCTGCACGCCCAGAGCACCACGTGGTTCATGTGGTATGTGAGCTAGAAAACCCTGGTGGCGTTTGTGGCGTCTCTTCCTGATCGCGTCTTTCGGCCGGTTCAGGGAGAGGATCCATGATTCCTTTGCCCCAGAGCGCGGCTCCCGCCGGTGTTCGCCTTCTTGCGGCTGCACCGGCGGAAGCTGTTCCGTGCGTCCTGACGAGATTGCGGGATGCCGGATGTACGGGTTGTCGACGCGCTTGAGGCGCCGGCCACTCTGGCGTCCGCCGCGGCCCGCCATGACCTTCTGAAGCTCTTCGAAGTCTTAGGCACTGACGATAGGCGGATGCACTACCTCGTCGGCCACACCCAGTCGTCGCAGGAGTCAGCCGGGCCCGTCGGGGGCGTACTCCTTGGGAATGTCGAGGATCCGCAGGACGGCGCAGGCCAAGGTCTTACCGGCGCCCACCCCGATGAGCAGCACGTAGTCGCCGGGTGCCAGCGCCCCGGTGGCCAGCAGGTGGTCGAGGGCGACGAACTGGTCGCTGACCCCGAGGTGGCCGATGCCGGCCCCGTAGTCCCAGGTGGTGTCGGCCAGGGTCAGCCCCAACCAGCTCACCCGCTCCTCCACGTTGTCCCAGCGCCCGTGCGGGAACGCCACGCGCGCCACCTCGTCGAGCGTGATCCCCGCCTCCTGGAGCGTGCGGTCGACCTGCTTCATCAGCGTCGACTGCATCGCCAGCATGACGCCGGCACCGTCGCGGGCCAGCAGTCGCTTGCGGAACTCACGGTGACGGGAGGTGAAGTCGAGCGGCCGGGCCACGGTCGCGTCCGGCGGCCACATCGGCACGCCGCCGTCGTTGACCGCCTCGGCCTCCGGCAGCACGGTCACGTTGACCGACCGCAGCTCCGCGAAGCCCTTGTCCGTGGTGACCAGCAGCGCGCATCCGGCGTCGCCCACCACGTACCCCTCCATCATGCGCCACCGGTCGACCAGCGGGCTGCCGTGGTTGTCGGCGCCGACCAGCAGCGCGGCGCCGCCCTGCCGCAGGTAGCCGGCGGTGATCTGCAGGGCGCTGAACAGTCCGCAGCATCCGTGCCGCAGCTCGACCGCCAGGACGTCGCCGCCGACCAGGTGCTGCTGCAGGTAGAGCTGCGGCTGCCAGCCCTCTGGCCCCTGGTGCCAGACGTCGGCGTACAGCATGAGGTCCAGGTCATGCGGTGACATCCCGCCGGAGCGCTCGAACGCGTGCCGGGCCGCACGGAGCGCGAGCTCCGGAGCCGGCACGTCACCGGCCACCGCCGCACCGCGCATGCGGAAGTACTCCACCTCATCGGCCGGGTAGCTGCCCTCGGCCACGGCTGTCTCGATGCTGACCACCGGCGGCAGATGGACGCCGATACTGCTCAGGTACACGCCCGGTGTACGCATCCGTCCTCCTTCAGCGCGGCATGCTGCGGCGCGGGGTGGGGTGGAACGAATAACCCTCTGCTGGGGAAAAGCGAGCCCTGAACGTTGACAAATGTGTCCGGGGGGCGATCAAACGCCGATGTTAATCCAAGGGATTATCTATGACTAGTGGTGTCATTCTTCGCACGGACCATGCATAATCTTCACCGCTGAGGATCACACCCATGTCCCAGAGCCAGGCTCCGGCCACCGGTCAGAAGCGCACCGGCCGGCTCATCCTCGTGCTCGCGGCCCTCACCGCAGTCGCTCCGCTGGCCATCGACATGTACGTGCCCGGCTTCCCCGGCCTGGCCAGATCCTTCGGCACCCCGGCCTCCTCGGTCCAGCTGTCGCTGACGGCCTTCCTCGTCGGGCTCGCCGCGGGGCAGCTCCTCCTGGGCCCGGTCAGCGACGCGGTGGGCCGCCGCCGCGTCCTGCTGGCCGGCGCCGTGCTGTTCACGGTGCTGTCGCTGGCCTGTGCCGTCTCCCCCAGCATTGCGATCTTCGACGTGGCGCGGCTGTTACAGGGGGTCGCCGGGGCGGCGGGCATGGTGGTCGCCCGGGCCGTGCTCACCGACCGCTTCCACGGCACCCCCGAGGCGGGTCGCCACTTCGCGACCCTGTCCG
Source organism: Nonomuraea sp. NPDC049695 (assembly GCF_040674955.1). Taxonomy (NCBI): domain Bacteria; kingdom Bacillati; phylum Actinomycetota; class Actinomycetes; order Streptosporangiales; family Streptosporangiaceae; genus Nonomuraea; species Nonomuraea sp. NPDC049695. Next base: position 71,806 of record NZ_JBFANV010000007.1, read on the forward strand.
CGATCGTGTTCATGGCCCCGGTGGCCGCGCCGGTGCTCGGCGGGGCCATCCTCGGCGTCGGCTCCTGGCGCCTCGTCTTCACCGCGCTGGCGGGCTACGGCGTCCTGCTGATCGCGGGCCTCCTCGCCTGGGTGCCGGAGAGCCTGCCTGCCGCCCGCAGACGATCGGGCGGCGTGACCGGCGTGGTCAAGGCCATCGCGATGCTCGCCAGGCAGCGCGCCCTCATGGGGTACGTGCTCGCCGCGTCCTGCACCGGGGCCGCGCTCTTCACCTACATCGCCGGCTCGACGTTCGTCTTCCAGAACGTCTACGGCCTCTCGGCCACGCGGTACAGCCTCGTCTTCGCCGTCAACGCCCTCGGCATGCTGGCCTCCAGCGTCCTCTTCGGCCGCCTGTCCGCCCGCGTCCGGGCGGACACACTGTTCGTGGCGGGGCTGGCCGTGGCCGGTGCCGGTACGGCGGCCCTGGTCGCGTCGCTGGTCACGACCGGCGGTTCCTTCGCCGCCACCTGGGCCTGCCTGTTCGTCACCGTCGCCGGCCTCGGCACGGCGCTGCCCGCCACCACGACCATCGTCCAGTCACTCGGCCACGACGCTCCCGGGGCGGCCTCCGGCATGCTCGGCGGCAGCCAGTTCATCCTCGGCGCGGCCGCCTCACCCCTGTCGGGTCTCCTCGGCGACGGCACGGTCTCCATGGCCGTCATCATGCTGGCCGCCTTCGGCCTGGCCGGGCTCTCCCTCATCCTGGCGCGAGGGGCTGGACGGCACCCCTGATCAGAAGGGGCAGGCTCAAAGCCAATGCCAGGTGATCTGCGCTCGCGTGGCGGCGTCGGCCAGCCACTGGTCGAAGGCGGCCTGTCCCGCGGCCTCCAGCGTTTCCGCGTCCGCCGTGGCCTCCTGCCGTTTGGTGATCAAGCCCGTCAGAAAGCGCCCGTCGTGGAAAACCGGTCCGATCCCGCCTCCGACCGGCGTCTCGCACAGGGGAGCGGGCAGTTCGCCGGACCATGTCCGGGCCTTGGTCAGCTGCAGGTCCCAGCGGTCCTCAAGTGAGCCGTGCAGGTCGGCGACGTCGATCGGCTCCTCCGACAGCACCCAGGCCGCCCATACCCGTGCGAACTGGCCACGATGACGGTCCAGATACCCGGGACCGAGCTCTTCGCGCATCCGGGCCCGGAATTTGTGATCCCTTGCGCTCGCGGCCATGTGGTCATGGAACGCCTCGGCGCTCAGCCCCATGCGGTCCAGCCACTCCTTCATCGCGTCCCCGCCGGCCAGGCCGCGCCGCCTGCGGAAGCTGTCGGCGACCGCCTGGATCTCGTCCAGGCTGACCTGCTCCTTGGCGGCGGCGTTGCGCAGGAGGCAGAACCGCACCAACTCGTCCTGCGGCGACAGTCCGGGACGGGTGAGCGAACGGAGCATGAGCATCGCCTCGGAGACCGAGACAGGTGTCCCGTCCACGGTCAGCAGCCGGCTGGCGGCCCAGTGCGTCGCGTGATCGACAAGCCAGGACGCCCCCTCGTCCGCCTGAACGCCGAGCATGATGGTGCCGCCCGACGGGTCGTCGATCAGCAGGTCGTAGTCGACGAGCGGTGAACCGGGGCGGGGGCTGGCCACGAGCTGGGCGGCGAACGAAGGGTGCGCCGTGGCCCAGGCGTCGGCGGTGCGGTGTGCCTCCGCCACCGCGGAGCGCCGCCGGGTCAGCCCGCGGAGCAGGTTCACGCCGCTTTCCAGGGCGGGGCCGAGTGAGGACTGGGTCATCGCGCGTCCGTTTCTTTGGCCGTGAGCCAGTCAGCGATGGCGGTGCTGATGGGCAGGCCGGTCAGATCTTCGATCCAGCCCCATTGACCGTTGGGGTTGATCTCCAGAAACACGTACTCCCCGTCGGGAGTCAGGATGAGGTCGATCGCCCCGAACGACACGCCGAGCGCCGCGACCAGATCCACGCACCGGCGAGCCACGTCATCGGGCAGGTGGTGCACGCTGTGCCGGGCGCGGTCGAAGTCATAGTGACGCCAGTCGTCCCGCGTACGCGGCGAGTCCTGCGAGGCGATCTCGGCGGCGAAGACCTGGTGGCCGACCACCGTGACCCGCAACTCCACCGCCTTGTCGACGTACGGCTGCAGGATGGTCGGCTCATGGGCGATCCGGCTCCGGCCCGCGAGGTCCCTCCGTTCCACCACGGTGGTGTACACGGTGTGCGCCTCGCCGTCGATCCGGAACGCGGTGTGCTCCACCGGCTTCGCGATCAGCCGCCCGCCCGCCCGCTCATAGGCGGGCACGAGCTCGGACGGATCGTTGGTGATCGTGGTCGGTGGTACGGCGAAGCCCAGTTCCTGGGCCAGGGCCAGGTGGACCAGCTTGTTGTGCGCCCTGCGCAGCACCGGCTCCCTGCCGGGCAACCATCGCGCGTCGAGCAGGTCCCAGAAGCCTTCGAGAAACCACTCCGAGAGCTCCCCGACACGTTCCCGCAGATCGGCCGCCGTGACCTGCTCCGCAGCGCGCGGGGCACCGGGGCGTCGGTACCACACGGCCGTCGTCGCGGAGAGGTCGACGACCTCCCCGCCTCTGGCCAGGACGAGCCGGGCTCCGTCCGTGTCGAACCGGGCGGTCAGCCGGGCGTCGGCCGGATACTCGCCGGGATCCCACCACAGAACGTCCACTCCCCGGGCTTTCAGCTTGGGCAGGACCATGCGAACCGTGGCGTCGCCGGGTTCACTCAGTATCAGCAGCAACTCTCCCCCTCAACCGCGTGGGAGGGATGCGTGTCCCTCCCACGCGGCCCCATGAATGAGCCCTGAGGACTTAGTAGTCCGAGACCCAGCCGTCCGACGGCTGGCCGTTCTCCCCGGCCGTGTGGTAGCAGCGCTCCATCCGCTGGCCACCGGTGACGAGGCCGAGGTCGATCTCGTCGATCGCCGGCAGCTCTTCGCTCAGGTCGTCCAGACGAACGATCTTCTTGTCCACTGTTCCTTCCCTCCCTTTCGATGAGGCGCGAGCCCCCGTGGCGACGTGCACAGACGTCGTCGGCTCGCGGCTGAAGCTCACCACCTGGCATTGGGAAGTCACTTGGAGGCGACTTGTATGCGGACGGCAGTCCGATCTGCGCCGCCACCGGCGGCGCGCTGCTCGGGCCGTGGGTCGGCAGGGGCCCCGCGCGGTAGCGGAACGATGGACCAAGCGCATTCTCCGGTGCGGGACCGACAGTCATTGCGGCGATGACGGAACCGAGCAAGCCGCCTTACCGGACCAGAATGGGCCGTGTCACCGAGAAGTCTGACCGTTCGAGGTCCGCGGGGTGAATCACGCCCCAACTGACTGCATACGGACCTGCCCGCGCCGCCATTGATTCCTTGACATAAGATCGTTTCTTGCCGCCCATATCGATGCGGAAAGCCGGAATTTCCGGTGTCCGGCGCCATCCCGCACAGAGTGGCGGTAGCCGACATTTGAGACGCGCGTAATCTTCTTATTCCTTTAAGGTGAGTACCGCCTGAAGGCCGCTTCCGCCGATCATTGGCGGCAATCTAGATCCATGTGCATTTGTACGGTTCCTGTTTGGTGAACGCCGGGCACTACAGGGGTGTCGCATGCATTTCAAGATCCTCGGGCCGATCGAGGTCCGTACCTCTCATGGGAAGCCGATCGCGCTCGGGCGACGAAAACAGCGGGTGCTGCTGGCCGCCCTGCTGCTCAACACGGGCAAGGCGATCCCGAGCCAGCGGATGCTCGACTGGCTGTGGGGCGAGCGGGCCCCCGCCACCGCGGAGTCGAACCTCTACACCTACATCTCCGCACTGCGCAAGGTGCTCGGCGTCCCGTCCCGCATCGAGGCGGGCTCCAACGGGTACGTGCTGCGTGTCGCGCCCGGCGAGATCGACGTCACGCTGTTCGAGGACCTCGCCGCGCAGGGTCAGCAGGCGCTGTCCGAGGGACGCCACGACGTCGCGCTCGAACGGCTGACCCGGGCCCTCGGCCTGTGGCGCGCCGAGTCCGTCCTGGAAGGGCTGCCCCTGCCGGCGCCGCTGCGCGGCGAGGCGGCGCGGCTGGAGCGGCTGAAGGCGACCGTCGTGAACGCCTCGCTGGAGGCGCGGCTGGCGCTCGGCCAGCACCGCGAGATGCTCGCCGACCTGGAGGCGCTGACCCGCCGGGATCCGCTGAACGAGCGGCTCCTGGCGCAGCTCATGCTGGCTCTCTACCGCTCCGGCCACCGGGCCGACGCGCTGGCCGTCTATCAGGGCGCGCGGGAGACGCTGGCCGCCGAGCTCGGCATCGACCCCGGCCCGGACCTGAACCGCATGCACCAGCGGATCCTCGCCGACGACCCCACTCTGGCGCCGCCACGGGCGCGCGCCGTCCGGAGGGCCTTCGCCCCGGCCGAGCTGCCCATGGACTCTTCCGCCTTCACCGGCCGGGCCGCCGAGATCGCGTGCCTGCAGACGGCGCTGACCTCAGCGGGCCCGCGCGCGAGCGCCATCTCGGCGATCACGGGGGCTGCGGGGGTCGGCAAGTCCGCGCTGGCCGTGCACGTCGCCCACCAGGTCGCGCACCGGTTCCCGGACGGGCGGCTCTACGTGGACCTGCACGGCTCCACACCCGACGTCGCGCCGCTCAAACCGGCCGATGTCCTGGCCCGCCTGCTGCGCTCCCTCGGCGACGACACGGGCGGGCGGCTCGACGTGGACGAGGCGGCGGCGCGCTTCCGCTCGCTGACCAACGGCAGGCACCTGCTGCTCCTGCTCGACAACGCCCGCGACGCCGCGCAGGTGCGCCCTCTCCTGCCCGCGAGCCCCACCTGCCGCGTGCTGGTCACCACTCGCAGGATGCTCACCTCGCTGGACGCCGTGTCGCACTTCCGCCTCGGCGTCATGGCCGAGGAGGAGACCTCCGCGCTGCTCGACCGCCTGATCGGCGAGGAGCGCGCCGCCGCCGACCCGCGGGCGGCGCGGGCGATCGTACGGCTGTGCGGTGGCCTGCCGCTCGCGATCAGGATCGCCGGCGCCCGGCTGGTCGCCCGGCCGGGGCTGTCGCTGCGCGCCCTGGCCGACCGTCTGGCGGTCGAGGACCGCCGCCTGTCCGAGCTCCAGGCCGACGACCAGGCCGTACGGGCGTGCTTCATGATGAGCTACCGGAGCCTGGACGCGGAGTCCTCCCGGATGTTCCGGCTGCTCAGCCTGCATGGCGACGCCGCCATCAGCGTCGCGGCGGCCGCGGCCCTGGGCGACCGTCCCGAGTCGCGCACCGCCGACCTGCTGGACCGCCTGACCGACGCCCAGCTCCTGGAGGCAGGCGACCACGACAGGTACCGCATGCACGACCTGCTCCGCCTGTTCGCCCGCGAGCGGGCCTTGGAGGAGGACACCGAGGAGGACCAGGCGCAGGCCGTGCGGCGCACGATTCCCGGCGCGGCCGCCCGGCTGCGCGACCGCGAGCGGCTGCAACCGGCGAGCCACCCGCCAAACCCGGGAAATCATCCGCATTTACCGTGAGATCTGACTGGCAATCCTTGGTGTGCCGCGTTCCGGCCCCTTTTTTCTTCTCCGCCGTCTCACGTCCCGCCGTCGACCTACACAGCTTTGTATGGTGCGAGGTATAGCCACATTCGACAATATCGACGACATGTGTATCCTTTCTCACCCTCCGGGAGAAGGCCCCCACCCGCGGAATTCATCGCTGATCGGCGTCGACGAGTGTGAAAGTTTCACTGTGAAACAGGTCCAAGACCTGTACAGAAGGTATGTCAGCCGCAGTCAGGTCAATCTCATGACCTCTTTCGGTTTCGGCCGCGAACTCGTCGAGTACGCCGAGGGCGCCTGGATCCGGACGCGCGACGGACGCAAGGTCCTCGACGTCACCGGCGGGGTCGGCGTGCTCAACCACGGTCACAACCACCCCCGCATCCTGGAGGCTCGGCGCCGCTTCGCCGAGCGGCGGCGCATGGAGGTGCACAAGGCCTTCTTCTCGCCGTACGTGGCCGCCCTCAGCCACAACATCGCCGAGCTGCTGCCGGGCGACCTGAACATCTCCTACTTCCCGAATTCGGGGGCGGAGGCGAACGAGGGCGCCATCAAGATGGCGTACAAGTACCACGAGGGCCGCCGCAACACGATCCTGCGCTCCGACATCAGCTTCCACGGCAAGACCCTGGGCGCGGGGAGCCTGACCGGATCGTCCGAGAACTCCTTCCGCTTCCCCGGCCTCCCCGGCATCGTCGTGTACCCCTACGGCGACGTCGCGGCCGTCCGCGAGGCCGTCGAAAGCGCGCGCACCCCCGACGGAAAGTGCGACGTCTACGCGATCATGGCGGAGCCGTTCAGCGCGTCGAGCATGCGCTGCTGGTCGGAGGCCGACCTGTACGAGTTGCGCCGGCTCTGCGACGCGAACGACATCATGCTGATCTTCGACGAGGTCTACACCGGCTGGGGCAAGACGGGCAGCCTCTTCTACTTCATGCGCTACCCCGACCTGCTGCCCGACATCCTCGTGTACTCCAAGTCGCTCGGCGGCGGCAAGGCGTCGATCGCCGGGTACACGGCCCGCGAGCCCGTCTTCCGCAAGGCGTACGACCGGCTCTCCGACGTCATCCTGCACAGCACCACCTACTACGGGTTCGGCGAGGAGACGGTCACCGCCATCGAGGCCGTCAACATCGTCGTCGAGGACGACTACCCCGCGCGGGCGCGGCAGATCGAGCGCATCCTGCGGCCCGGCCTGGAGAACATCCAGAAGCGCTACCCCGACGTGGTCGGACGGGTCAGCGGAGTGGGCGCGCTGTGGGGCGTGTTCCTCGTCGGCGGGCCCAAGGTGCTCGACCTGGCCGCCAAGCTCGCGCCCGGCTTCTCCGGCGACCCGCAGTTCCGTACCAAGCTGATCACGCTCTCGGTCATCGCCGACCTCTACCGCGAACACGGGATCGTCTCCTACTACAGCCCGAACGCCGACAATCCGCTCGTCGTCGCGCCGACCCTCGCCATCGAGCCCGAGGACGTCGAGTACTTCCTGAACGGCCTCGACAAGACGCTGGCCAAGGGCCTGCCCCGACTGCTCGGCCGGTTCGTACGAGAGAAGGTGGGGTCGCGATGGACCACCGGATCGTAGTCACCGGCAGCGCCGGGATGCTCGGCGGCAACCTGGCCCGCCGGCTCGTGCTCGACGGCCACGACGTGCTCGGGGTGGACCTGCGCCCGCAGACCGACCCGCTGCTGGCGGCACGGCACCGGGTCGGCGACGTGCGCGACCTGCCGCTGATGACCGAGGCCATGACAGGGGCGGCCGCGGTCGTCCACTGCGCCGGCGCGCTGCCGAGCTACCCCGCGGAGCAGATCCACGACCTGATCGTCGGAGGCACCCGCACCGTCCTTGAGGCCGGGCGTCTGGCCGGCGTGGAGCGGGTGGTCCACATCTCCTCCACCGCCGTGTACGGCCTGCCGAAGCTCGTGCCCACGCCGGAGGACCATCCGCGCGAGCCGGTCGACCCCTACACCAGGGCGAAGGCCAGGGCGGAGGAACTGGCCGAGGAGTACCGGGCCGGCGGCATGTGCGTGCCCATCCTGCGTCCCAAGACCTTCCTCGGGCCGGGCCGCATGGGGCTGTTCGCGATGCTCTTCGAATGGGCCGAGGAGGGCCGTAACTTCCCCGTCCTCGGGCGCGGGGACAAGCGCATCCAGATGTTCGCGATCGAGGACCTGGTGGACGCCGTGGTCGGCGTCCTCGACACGCCCGCCGACGTCGCGAACGACACCTACAACCTGGCGGCCGCCGAGTTCGGCACGCTGCGCGAGGACTTCCAGGCGGTGCTCGACGCGGCCGGCCACGGCAAGCGGGTCGTCTCGCTGCCCGCAGGACCGGCCCTGACCGGGCTCCGGCTGCTGGAGCGCACCCGGCTGTCCCCGGTGTACGGGCGGCTGGCGCGCAAGCTGCTCGACGACTCCTACGTCAGCATCGACAAGGCCCGCGAACGGCTCGGCTTCCGTCCGCGGCTGTCCAACAAGGACGCGATCCTGCGCACCTACGCATGGTGGCGGGAGAACCGCGCGGCCGGCTCACCGCGCGGCGCCGGCCAGACGAGCCGCGACGCGTGGCGGCAGGGCGCGCTGTCGCTGGCGAAGGTCTTCTTCTGAGCTATCGGGGTAAAGCATGCACCTCGCCGAATCGGCAGACGTCCCAGAAAGCCCGCAGCGTCCGGAAACGGCGCCGGACCGGGCCGTGGAGACCCGGACGCACCTGATCGCGGACCTCGCCGGCCTGATCCGCCCGTCCCACGCGGCCAAGGCGATCCTTCTCGTGCCCGTGGCGCTCATCGGCGCCCCCTCCTACAGCCTGACCGAGGTGGTGGGCATCATCTCGGCCACGGTGGCGTTCATGCTCGCCTCCGCCGCCGTCTACATCGGCAACGACATCGTGGACCGGCACCGCGACCGCCACCATCCCGTCAAGCGCAACCGCCCCATCGCGGCCGGCCGCGTGGGAGTGGTGACCGCGAGCGCCTGCTGCGCGGTCCTGCTGGCGGTGCTCGCGGCCATCGTCGCCCGGACGCCGGCGTCGTACTGGCCGGTACTGGTGTACCTCGCCCTCAACATCGCCTACAGCCGCTTCCTCAAGCACATCCCGCTGGTCGACGTGGGCACGGTGGCGGCCGGCTTCGTCCTGCGCGTCGTGCAGGGATATGAGGTGACCGGAGGCCAGGTGCCCGCCTGGCTGCTGATCACGGTGTTCTCGATGTCCCTGCTGCTGCTCCTCGGCAAGCGTCGCAGGGAACTGATGGAGACCGGGGCCGTCCACCGGCCCGCGCTCCGCGGCTACTCGATGGAGCTGACCAACTGGCTGCTGCAGATCGCCTCCGTGCTCGCCCTGGTCTCGGGCCTGATGTACCTGCGTGACGAAGGGCCGTTCGGCCCTCAGCACGGGCAGACGGCGATGATGCTGTCCACTCCGTTCGCGCTCTTCGCCCTCTTCCGGTACCTGCAGATCCAGCTGGTGGAGAACGAGGGCGACGACCCGGTCCGCATCCTGCTGCGCGACCGCGTCATGGTCGCGAACTCCATGTTGTGGGCCGCCACCCTGGGTGTGACGCTCGTGCTGGTCCACCACCCGTCCCTGGCAGCCGCTGCCACGTTGTGAGAACGATACGGAAGGAAGGCGATGGACGTCCGCTTACTGGGACCGGTCGAGGTGACCTTCGGTGACCGCTACGTTCCCCTGGGACCACCCCAGCGACGCGCGGTGCTGGCCGCCCTGGCGATCGACGCCGACCGCCCCGTGTCACTGCGCACGCTGCTCGAGCGTGTCTGGGACGATCCGCCGGACCGGGCGACCGACTCGCTGTACGCCCACATCGCCCGCCTGCGGCAGGCGCTGACCGTGACCGGGGTCTCCATAGAGCGCCGTGGCGGCGGTTACGTGCTCGAGGTCGAACCCGAGCGGGTGGACGCCTACCGGTTCCGGCGGCTGGCCAAGCAGGCGCAGAGCCGCGCCTGCGACGACCCCGCCCGTACCCGGCTGCTGTCCGAGGCGATGGAGCTGTGGCGCGGCGCGCCGCTCACCGGCATCCCGGGAGGCTGGGCCGCCCGCATGCGGTACAGCATCGAGCAGCAGTTCGTCGGCGCCGTCGTCACCTGGGCCCAGGCGCAGATGCGCCTGGGCCGCCCCGACATGGTGGTCACCGAGCTCACCCCGCTGGTGCCGCGCCACCCGCTCGCGGAGCCGCTGGCGAGCGCGCTGATGCGCGGCCTGTGCGCACTCGGACGCACGGCGGAGGCGGTGGCCCTCTACGCCCACCTGCGCGGGTACCTCGCCGACCACCTCGGCATCGAGCCGGGGCCGGAGCTGCGTGCGCTGCATCTCAGGATCCTGGACGGCAACAGGGAACCGCTGAGGCGGGCCGGCGCGCGTGAGCTGCTGTACGCCCAGGTCACCGGCTCAGCGAGATGACCAGCCGCTGCCCGCTGTGGTCCGACAGGCCGTTCGAGCGGACCAGCCGGTAGTCGTGGACGGTGATCTCCGGGGTGGTGAACGCCCAGTCGATCCGCCACCACGGCCACCGGTCGTCCCAGGTGGCGGGGTAGAGCGACCCGAGCGCCGGCGTGGCGTCGGCCATCCGCCCAGGCAACAGGCGCAGGATGCCCATCGCCGGCGAGGCGTTGAAGTCGCCGGCCAGGACGGCCGGCAGCGGGTTGGCCTGGATGTCGGCCGCGAGCGCGCGGAGGTTGGCCTTGCGCGCCTCGTGCTCCGTCCGGGTGAGGCGGCGCGGGTCGAGGCCGGTCGAGGACGGGTCGACGGGCGAGTTGATGTGGGCGTTGTAGAACGAGAACGTCCTGCTCCCGACGCGCAGGTCCGTGCGGAGCGTCTTCACGGTGTAGAAGCCGGGCCAGTCGGAGCCGGGCGGCACGGGCGTGTCCGAGCCGGCCTCCGCCCACGGGCGCAGGTCGATGCCGCGCTCCTGGACGATGGGGAAGCGCGACAGTGTCACCAGTTCGCTCGCCGTGGCGATGTGGTACCCCGGGAACTCCCGGCGCAGCCTGTCGAGGTCGTTCACGCGGATCGGCCGGGAGTCGGCGCCCCAGTAGATGTACTCCTGCAGCAGGAGCACGTCGGCGTCCTGGGCCCGCAGGTAGCGGTAGAAGTCGGCGACGTCCCGCGGCGGCGTGCCGGTGGGCGGGGGCATCGGCTCCCCGCTCTCCGCCCGCTGATCCCAGTACCAGGTGTTCCAGGAGAACACCTTGATCGCGTCCGGCGGGGCGGGGGCGGCGTGGTGCCACAGCGAGGCGAGGTTGATCCCGCTCACGCCTCCGCCCAGCGTCAAGGACACCAGCGCCACCACGGCGGCCGTCCCGCGCCTGCGGCGCGCCGCCAGAGCCGCCGCGAGCAGCACGAGGGGAACGGCCGCGAACGCCAGCGGGGGGACGAGCTCGGGCAGCTGCCACCACCACACCCGGCCGGACAGGGCTCGGTGCAGCCCCACGAACACCAGCCAGGCGACCGCCGCCCACATCACCAACGGGATCCTCCGGCGTGCCCCGGAGGCGTCCCGGGAACCGCCGGGACGCGCCGTCGTGTGCGGCGGCCGTTCCGGCCCGAAGAGCGCCCGCAGGGGAGCCGTCACGTGGCGGCCTCCCCCGTAACCGAGGGCATGGTCAGGTCGGCGTCGTAGAGCCGGCGGAACCTCGCCGAGCACAGCCACCGCGCGACCCCGGCCGCCACCCCGGCCGCGATGGTGACGTTCACCAGGAAGTGCACGGCGCCGAAATAGAGCAGGAACAGCGGGCCGCGCCTGCGCAGCACGAAGCGGTACATGCCGAGGTCGGCCAGCAGCGACACGGCCAGGGCGAGGGCCGGGAGCGCGGCGCCGGCCGGGCCGAGGAGCACCGCCACCGGGAGCGCGGCCACCGCCGCCAGCGCGGCGAGGCTGCCGCCGGCCCGGTTGGAGGTCTCGAACCCGCGGGCGAAGCGCCGCCGCCGCGCGTACAGCGGCACCCGGGCGCCGCCGCGCCGGTACAGCTTGCGCAGCAGCTTGAAGAGCTTGTCGTCGTGGTCGTGCCGCGAGCGCACCGCGGTCGTGAGCACCATCCCGTACCGCTGGGTGAGGCGGTGGCCGTAGTCGACCTCCTCGGTCTCGCGCAGCCGCGTGTTGAACGGCCCGATGTCGTCGAACACGCGGCGTGGCATCGCCATCATCGCCGGGAACAGGAACGAGATGGGCCCCTCGGAGCTGGCCGTCCAGTAGTGGTACTGCAGAGCGCGGTACTCCTCGACGAGGCTGTCGCGGATCAGCGGGTCGGGGTCGTGGATGCTGCACACCGCTCCGAGCCCCGGATCGGCGGCGAGCATGGCCACCGCCACCTCGACGGCGTCGGGGTAGGGGGCCACGTCGGAGTCCACGAACACCAGGATCTCACCACGCGCGTGCGCGGTCCCGAGATTCCGCGCGCCGGCCACTCCCATGTTCTGTTCGGTGCGAACGACCCGCACGCCGAGCCGCCGCGCGACCTCGACCGAGTCGTCGGTGCTGCCGTCGTCCACGACGATCAGTTCGATCGGCCGGTAGGTCTGCGCCTGCATCGCGCGCAGGCACAGGTCCAGTGAGGCGGCGTAGTTGTAGTTGGGGACGATCGCCGACACCAGGGGCGAGTGCTCGGTCATCGCTCACACCTCCGCCGACGTGGGGTGGACCGGGATGTCGTACGTGTGCCTGAACCGGCTGGACAGCAGGCACTGGGCCGCGCCGGCGAACACCGCCACCCCGACGGTGACGTTCACCAGGAAGTGGACCGCGGTGAAGTAGAGGGTGAACCAGACGCCGGCGTAACGCCGGACGAAGCGGTACATGCCGAGGTCGGCCGCGATCGAGCCGGCCAGCAGCGCGAGCGGCGCGACCAGCCAGGCGGGGCCGAGCAGCACCGGCAGCGGCGCGGTGAGCACGGCGAACAGGGCGGCGAGCGAGCCCCAGCCGCGGCTGCTGTTGGTCGGGCCGCCGTTGAAGTCCGGGCGGCGCAGGTACAGCGGGATGTGCAGGCGCGCGCGGTGGAAGAACTTCGACAGCACCACACCGAGCCGGTCGTCGTGGTCGTGCCTGCCCCTGATCCGGTTGTCCAGCACGATGCGGTACCGCTGCGTGACGCGGTGGCCGTACTCGGCGTTCTCGCTGTGCCGCAGGGCGGGGTTCAGCGGGCCCACCTCGCGGAAGACCTCCGCCCGCATGGCGAACAGCGCGGAGTAGATCGTGGTGATCTCGCCCTCGTCACCGGAGATCCAGTAGTGCAGCTGGAGGCTGCGGTACCGCTCCACGAGGCTGTCCGGGATCAGCGGCTCCGGGTCGTAGGTGCCGCACACCACCCCGAGGGTGGGGTCGGAGGTGAGCAGGTCCACCGCGTACTCGACCACGTCCTCGGCCAGCGCCAGGTCCGAGTCGAGGAAGAACAGCACCTCCCCGCGCGCGTGCTCGACGCCCAGGTTGCGCGCCGCCGGGGCGCCGATGTTGGTGTCGGTGACCACGACCCGCGCCCCGTGCCGGTGGGCGATCTCCACCGAGTTGTCGGTGCTGCGGTCGTCGACGACGATCACCTCGATGTGCGGGTACGTCTGCCGCTCCAGGGCGCTCAGGCACAGGTCGAGCGTGCGGGCGTAGTTGTAGTTCGGCACGATGACCGAGACCAGTGGCCGTACCTGCGGCGTCATCGGTGTCCTCCTTGCCTCGTCCGGCGCGATCACCGTTCAGTCCTGGGCCGTGAAGATCGGGGCGAGACTCTCCAGGCGGGAGAGCACGAAACGGTTCAGGACGCCCACCGCTCCGCCGAGGGCGCCGGTGAAGGTGACGGCGAGGTGGACGCCGGAGAAGTAGACGCCGAACGGCACGCCCCGCTGGACGTAGGCGAAGCGGTGGGTGTCGGCGTCCAGGGCTATGGCGGCGGCGACGAGCGCCGCCGGGACGAGTGCGCCGCGTCGGCCCGCCACCATGGGCAGGGCGAGCGCCGGGGCCGCGGCGAGCAGCAGGACACCGCCGATCGCGCGGGGCACGGAGTCCCCGGGCGTCTCTCCCTTGCGCCAGTCCATCGCGCTGATGCGTGCGCGGCGGAACACCTTGCGCAGGATCGTCCGTAGGGTGGCGTCGTGGTCCTTGCGGCCGCGTATCGCGTCGCTCAGCTTCACCCCGTAGGACCGCGTCACGCGGATGCGGTAGTCGGAGGAGACGGTCTCGCGCAGCCGCGGGTCGAAGGGGCCGACCTCGGCGAACACCTTGGCCGGTACGGCGAGCACGGCCGCGTGCAGCTCAAGGGTCGGCCGGTGGGCCGGCATCCACCAGCGGTGCATCTGCACGGCGCGGTACTGGGCGGCCAGGCTCTGGGACATCAGCGACTCGGGCCGCAGGATGCCGCCCAGGGCGCCGATCTCCGGGTGGGCTCCCAGTATCCGCACCGCGTTCTCCACGGCGTCCGGGTCGAGGGCGATGTCGGCGTCGAGAAAGAACAGGATCTCCCCTGCGGCGTGCTCGGCGCCGAGGTTGCGCGCGGGAGTCGGGCCGCCGTTGACCCTGGTGCGCACCACCTTGGCGCCCTTCGACGCGGCCACCAGCGCCGCGTCCTCGGTGCCGCAGTCATCCACCACGATGACCTCGATATGTGGATAAGTCTGCTCTTTCACCGCATCCAGGCAGAGTCGCAACACGTCGGACCGGTTGTAGCTGGGGATGATGACCGAGACTAGCGGGTGCTCCCGACTCATGATGTGCTCCATCAGCTAGAGCTCGTTGTTCCGAATGTTCGGTTCACGCTAGACACGGGGGCTTGTCCCATTCTTGTCGCGCCCGCTGGCGGCGGCCGCTGACAAGGATGCGACAAGGACTCCTGAGTACGTTCGATGCCGGCCGACCCACCGAGGATGGTGTTGATGAGCGACCGGGACGCAGCGATCGAGGAACAGCTCACCACCGCGCCACCCAAGCCCGAGAGGGACTGGGCGACACGTGTCCGGCGTTTCGTCCGCCCGCGGCGGCGCTGGTGCTGGGGCACCAAGCTGGTCGTGACCGCCTCGGTGGCGTGGCTGCTCTTCGTGCTCTGCCACCTGCTGGCGAGCGGGCGCACCTCCCTGTGGGCGCCGCTCGAGCTGATCCCGCCGCTGATGTTCCTGGCGGTCCCCGCGCTGCTGATGGCCGTGGCGCCGCTGGCCCGGCCGGTCCGCTGGCGGATCATGTCACTGCTGCTGGTCACCGCGGTGCTGGGCGCCGGGCGGAGCGGAGTCAACTACGCCACCCTCTGGTACACGCCGCCCCCCGCACCTTCGGGAGCGATCACCGTGGCCGCCTGGAACACCGAGTTCTGGGACCAGGACTGGCGCACCGCCGAGGGCGACCGGTATTCGCCCGGGTTCTACGCCTACCTGCACAAGCTGAACGCCGACGTCTACCTGCTGATGGAGTACCTGTACGTGGACACCGGGGCGGGGAACATGCGGTCGCAGCGCTGGACGGCCGACCTGGCGCTGCGCATCGACAAGCTGGCGGAGCTGCGCCGCGAGTTCCCGGGCTACCACGTCGCGGTGTCCGGCGAGCAGATCACACTCTCCCGGTTCCCGATCGTCGGGCACCGCGGCCTGGACATGCGCCCCTGGCTGCCGGCCGACCAGAAACAGATCCCCGAGGCGCTGCGGGACTGGCCGGAGGGCTACACGGTCGAGACGCTGCGCACCGACATCAATGTGAACGGCAAGGTCGTCTCCTTCTACGACGGGCAGATCTCCCAGCCTCCGCTCGAATGGCGGCTGTACAGCGCCGAGTCCCGCGACATCAACTTCAGCCGGACCCTCCGGCGGGAGGCGAGTTACCGGGCCATCAGCGCGGACATCGCGGCCAACCCGAATCCCGCGGTGCTCGCCGGCGACCTGAACACCTCTCCGGCGATGGGCATCCGCCGTCTGCTCCCCGAGAGGCTGGTGGACCGGACACCCGCGCTCTCGTCCCTCTATCCGGCGACCTACCTGGCCGGGACCGCCGAGCTGTGGCGGATCGACTGGCTGTACACCACCCCCGACGTGACGGTGCACAGCTACGAGCTGCCCGGCTCCGAGGGGCTGTCCGACCATCGGGCCCAGCGCATGGTCATGTCGGTGTCCTGACCGGCGCGGGCCAGACCTGATCGACGAAGGGAACCGACATGCCTGACGAGATGGCCTGGCGTGGTGATGTCGCGGTCATCGTGCCGAACTACAACAAGAGGAAGACCCTGCGGGCCTGCCTGGAGTCGGTGTACGCGCAGACCTACCGCCCGGCCGAGGTCATCGTCGTCGACGACGTCAGCACCGACGGCTCGCTCGAGATAGCCCGGGAGTTCCCCTGCACGATCGTCGAGTCGCCGCGCAACCAGGGGCCGGCGGGGGCCCGCAACCTCGGGGTGGCGAGCAGTTCGGCTCCACTGCTGTTCTTCGTCGACTCCGACACGGCGCTCGCGCCGGACGCGATCCACAACGCGGTCAAGGCGTACCGGGAGACGCCGGACTGCGGCATGGTCCAGGGCATCTACGACGCCGAGCCGCTGTACGACGACGGCCCGGTCGAACGCTACCGGGTGCTGTGCGAGCACTACGAGCGCAGCCAGACCACGGCGACGTTCCTGTCCTGCACTCTGATCCCGCGCCACGTCTTCGAGGAGACGGGACGGCTGGACGAGCGGCTGCGCGACGGCGAGGACTTCGAGTTCGGCACGCGCGTCCCGGCCCGTTACCGGCTGGTGGTGACCACCTCCGTGGTCACCAAGGCCGACGACGAGGACCGGTTCTGGGGGTGCCTGGCGGAGCGGTTCGTCCGGTCCACCACGCTGCCGGTGATCATGGTCCGGGCGCGGCGGCTGCGTGGCGAGGGCAAGGTCGGCTTCCAGCTCAACATGATCGGGACAGGGCAGCACAAGCGTCGCAAACCACCACGGGTCTCCTCCGCTTCGGCGACGGCCACCTTCCTCACCCTGCCGCTCGCGCTCGTCAGCCCCTGGCTGCTGGCTGTGCCGGCGGCGACGCTCGGGGTGTTCCTCTGGATGAACCGCCGGTTCATCGGGTTCGCTCGCCGGTATCGAGGCGCCCGTTTCGCGCTGTGGGTCGGCTGGATGCAGCTCTGCTTCCACACGGCCTTCTTCCTCGGCGCCTGCGTGGGGCTGCTGCGTGTGGCCTACGAGCTGGGCCGCCGGCAGGGAGAACCGGTCAGGACCGGCCTGTCCCCGGTGCCGTCGGCTGGGACGCGCGAGTGAGAGCGATCAAGCTTCCCCGGCTGCCGCGCCCGCTGAGGCGGGCGCTGGTCGCCGCGTTCGCCCTCGCCGTCGTGGGCGCGATCGCGCTGACGCTGTCCCGGCTGGACTGGGGCGTGGTCGCCGTCCTGTTCACCCGGCGCGACGCCGGGCAGATCAGCCTCCTGCTGGGCGGCGCGCTGCTGGCGAGCATGGCGGGACTGTCGTTCGGGTTCCTCGCCTGGCGCGTCGTGCTGCTGGAGACCGGGCCCCCTGTCAGCGAACCGCGGGTGGTGCGGATCTTCTTCGTCGGCTTCCTGTCCAAGTACCTGCCGGGACGGGTGCCCGGCATGTTCGCCGTCACCAAGGTGGCCACGGCCAACGGCGTCACCTTCGGCAGGCTGATCAGCGTGGCGGCGCTCGTCATGAGCCTGGTGCTGCTGAGCGGGTTCACGGTCGGGCTGCTCGCGGGCGTGCAGCTGCTGGGGGCCCGTGCGGTGTGGCTGGCCGGAGCCGCCGTGCTCGTCATCCTCGTCCTGGTGCACCCGCAGATCGTCAACCAGGGCTCCGCGCTGCTGCTGCGGCTGCTGCGCCGCCCTGCGGCGGCCAATGCCGCGTCGGTCCGGGGAGTACGGCTCGCGGTCGCCTGGCAGAGCCTGTCGTGGGTGGTCACAGGGCTGCATCTGTGGCCCCTGGCCATCGCGATGGGGGCGTCCCCGTCACGCTCCCTCGCGCTGTGCGTCGGCGCGTTCACGCTCGCCACGTCGGTCGGCATCGCGAGCGTGTTCATCCCCGACGGCATCGGCGTCCGCGAGGCGGTGCTGACGGCCGCGCTGACCGTGGTGCTCCCCGCCCCGGCCGCGGCGGCGGTGGCCCTGGCCAGCCGCCTGATCTCCACCATCAGCGAGGTCCTGCTCGGCGCGGCCGCCCTCGCGACCGCCGAATACCTCATCCGCCGCGGACGGACGGCCGTGGGTGAGCCTCAATGAGGTGGCGGCCTCATGCGTCCTGGCGGAGGAACAGGTTCAGGTGCCGGTCCGCCCACAGCTCCTCGTCCAGGTGGTGGTCCCGCCATTGCTCCGGCGGGTCGGCCAGCCAGTCGTGACCGAAGATCGCGTACGGACGGTCCGCGCGCACTTCCTCATGGCCCAGATACGCCATCAACGGCCGCCACGCCTCGCCGTCCGAGACGACCACGTACGAGGCCGCCAGCCCCGGTTCGTGCAGCCAGCCGCGCATCATCCGCGCCTGGAACACGTCCGTGACGGGAGAGGGCATGGTCTCGAAGCCCGGGCAGACCAGATGCCGCGCGACCGCGATGTGCGCCCCTGGGGGCACCGCCATGCGCCGGCTCACGTCCTGCCAGATCTCCCCCACGACCGGGTCGGCCTCCAGCGCTTCACGCTCCGGCGTCCCCAGGGTCAGCCAGCTCATGAAAGCACGCAGGCGGTTGCTCTCGCGGCACCGGAGCAGGGAGAACGCTCCCGGCTGACGGCCCAGCCAGAACCGTACGGACGCCGCCGCCGGCTCGCCGTGGCTCTCGCGCGCCATGGCCACGAGTTCGTCGTGGTCGGCGGGGGTCACCATGGACGACCGCACGTCCTCCTCGCCCGCCCGGGAGACGTACCGGCGCATGACCCCGCCGCGCCGGCGCAGATGGCCGAGCGTCCGCATGGCCGCCACGCTCGCGTGCGGGTCGCGGGCCTCGCGCAGGAGCTCGTCCATGACGTAATGGCGGATCCGCCGGTGCATCCGCTCGTAGCCGACGGGGTCCCGCCACCGCAGGTGGTGGTCGAGGGCTTCGCGCAGGACACCGTTGACGTCCAGGCCGTGGGCGGCGGTTTCGACGTACGGTTGCGCCCGGAGCCAGTCGAACAGCTCCGCCGCCCGGCCGTCCGGCAGCACGGCGCGGAGGAGGTCCTCGGTGGTGTGGCGGGCGTGCGCGCACACGTGCAGCGCCCACCGGTGCAGGTCCGTCGGCACGCTGCCGGCCAGGCGCGCGAGCACGTTGTCGACGACGTGGCGTACGGCGTCACGGCGCGACGGCTGTCCCGTGGCCGACATGCTCCTGCCGACCTCAGCGGCGAGCGACAGGGCGAAGGGGTTGCCGGCCGCGAAGTCCACGATGGACCTCCGGAGGCCCGGGTCGACGCCGCGGGCTTCGACCAGCGCGGCGGACTCCGTGGCGGTGAGAGCGTCGAGGTGCCTGATCACGATCCTCCCCGACCAGGCCGGGTCGGTGAGCCAGGCGGCACTCGGCCCGGTCCGGCCCGCCACCACGGTGATCGCGTCGCCGGGCAGCTCCCGCAGGTATTCGTCGCGCAGCCAGCGTTCGAGCTCTCCCAGCTCCTCGAAGGAGTCGATGAGGAGAACCGGGCCGGGCACGCCGGAGAGCTCCTCCGCGAATCGCTCGAGGCGTTCACGCGCTTCCGCGGGAGCCGGGCCGTGGAGGTGCCATACCCGCCGGCCCGCGGCAGCGGCGTCGTCGGCGAGCTTGCGCAGCAGCGTCGACTTGCCGATGCCGGCGGGTCCGCGGACGAAGAGGAGACCCGGGCCTTCGCCACGGCCCTTCTTCAGCAGGTCATGGAAGGCGGCGCGGTCCGCGTCCCTCCCGACGAACTGCCGGTCGGGAGGCCGCGTACGGGAAGGAGCGACGGGGGCGGGGGCGAACCCGTCGTCGAGATCCACGTCGGCCCGGAGGATCCTGTCGTGGATCTCCTGCAGCTGCGGCCCGGGACTGACGCCCAGCTCCCTGCCCAGCAGGTCGTAGGCCGTCCGATAGACCTCGAGCGCCTCCGCCCGCCTGCCGCTGCGGTACAGGGCGAGGAGGTAGATCTCGTACAACGGCTCTTCGAGCCGGTTCTGCTCGATGAGCAGCGGCACCTCGGCCACCACCTCGGCGTGCTCCCCCAGCTCCAGGCGGAGCCGCAGCAACTCCTGGGTGGCGATCAGCCTCAGTCGTTCCAGCCGGAACCGTTCGCGTTCGGCGGCCTCCCCCGGGACCCCGGCCAGCGCCGTGCCCGTCCAGAGGCCGAGCGCCTGCTCCAGAAGCTTGGCCGCCGCCGAGATGTGCCCGCCCGCGCGCTCGTTCCTGGCGCGCTCCACCGTCTCGGTGAACTCGGTGGCGTCCAGCTCGAACAGCGACGGGTCGAGCATGTAGCCCCCGGACCGGGAGCTGATCGCCGAGCCGAGTCCGTGTTCGGACAGCAGCCGCCGGATGCGGGAGATGTAGGTCCGGATGACGGCTCCGCCGCTGGCCGGTGCGTGCTCACCCCACAGGCCGTCGACCACCTCGCCCATCCGCACGTAACTGCCGCTGTTGGCCAGCAGCAGCATGAGGACGGCCTGCTGCTGCGGCGTGCCGAGATCCAGCCGGGTGCCACCGCACGCGAGACCGGGCGGTCCGAGGACGGTGAACCTGCACGGAGCCGAGACCACGTCGGAAAGGTAATTTCGCCCGCGTCGCCTTCGCGAGCGTCACGTGACGCCGTCTGTGTACGTCACCCGGTGAGTCGCGCACGGCCGACGGAGAAATTACCGACTTCTGACGAGCCCGACCATGCGTCAACAGTCCCGACGCGGCGTCAGTAGGGTCGGTCAGTACGTCATTGACGGCCGCGCTACGCGGGAGGTGGGGGGGACCTCGATGGCTGGGCTGAGCTTCGGATTACTGGGTCCGACAAGGGTCTGGAGCAGCGGTGAGGATCTGGAGGCCGGCTCTCCGCAGCAGCGCGGGGTCCTGGCCCTGCTGCTCCTGAGCGAGGGGCGTCAGGTCCCGCTCGACGAGATCGTGAACGCGCTGTGGGGCCGCGAGGCACCGCGAAGCGCCGTCGTGAGCACCCGCACCTACGTCTCCCGCCTGCGCCGGATGCTGGCCGACGGCGGTGGCGCCGGGCCGGGCATCGAGGCGGAGATCAGGTCGGTGGGCGGCGGCTACCAGCTGGTCGTGGCCCCTGAGACAGTCGATGTGACGGTGTTCCGGCAGACCACCGCCGCCGCCAGGGAGGCCCGCGAGCAAGGAAAGGCAGCGGAGGCCTCCCGGCTGCTGCGCGGCGCGCTGGCGCTGTGGCGCGGACCCGCGCTCGACGGATTGGGCGGAGCCTTCTTCGAGGGCCGCCGCGCCTGGCTCGAGCAGCTGCGCGCGTCGGCCGTGGAGGAGCGCTGGGCGCTCGACATCGAACAGGGCGACTGTGGCGGGGCGATCGCCGAGCTGACGCTCGCGACAGCGGCGGAGCCTTATCGCGAGCGGTTGTGGGAGTTGCTCATGTGGGCCCTCGACCGCGACGGCCGCCGCGGGGAGGCCCTGTCGGCCTACCGGCGGATCGCCCGGTTGCTGGACGACGATCTGGGCCTGGAGCCCGGTCCCGGCCTGCGGAGGATGTACGCCCGGATCAGGACGGCGGCCGACGCCTCACTCGGGCCGTTGATTCCTGGCTGATACATGGCTGATGTGTCGTGGATGCCCGCGGAGCGCATCCTTGTATTGTCTTTGTGACTAGTAAGTCAGCTTTGGGGGACAATGTCGGCTTCGGTGACCGTACTGCTCGTCGAGGACGACGAAGTGATCCGCAAGACGGTCGGGATGGTGCTGGAGCGCTACGGCTATCGCGTGAGCACCGCCGGCGACGGCCTGACCGGTCTCGAACTGTTCAGGGAGCAGCGGCATGATGTGCTCCTGCTGGACGTGATGCTGCCGGGGCTGGACGGCATCGGGTTGTGCCGGCAGGTCAGGGAGTGGAGCCTGGTGCCCATTCTGATGATGTCCGCGCGTGGTGACGCACTGGACGTGGTGTCGGGGCTGGAGGCGGGGGCCGATGACTACGTCGTCAAGCCGGTCGACACCTCCGTGCTGGTGGCCAGGATCCGTTCCCTGCTGCGCCGGGCCTCCTTCGCCACGAATCCCGGCGAGGCCCCGGACCCGGCCGACGGCGGTGCCGGCGACCTGGTCTTCGGGGACCTGACCGTCGATCCCCAGGGCCTGGTGGTGCGCCGCGCCGGCGCGCCGGTCGCGCTCGCTCCCACCGAGTTGCGCCTGCTGCTGGAGTTCGCGGCGAATCCGGGGATCGTGCTGGGCCGGCAGACACTGCTGCGCGACGTCTGGGATTACGGCTGGGACGGGGACAGCCGCGTCGTCGACCTGTGTGTGCAGCGGCTGCGCAAGAAGATCGGCGCCGACCGGATCGAGACGGTGCGCGGTTTCGGTTACAAGCTGCGGCGCTGAAGTGGGACAGGCCATCGCCCGGGCGGCACGCGGGCCGCTCAACTGGAGGTCGCTGCGCTGGAAGATCGCCGCGCTCGTGGCCGTGGCGTCCTGCGCGGTCGCGCTGGCCGTCGGGGTGCTGGTCCACCAGCGCACCTTCGACCGCTCCATGAGTCTGGGCAGGGATCGGGCATTCAGCGCACTGCTGGTCGTGGTGGACACCTACCGGCGTACGGGCGCCATCCCGGCCGATGCGCCGCGGCCCGCAGAAGTCCCGCCCGCGCTGCTCCAGCAGGCCAGGAGCACAGGCCGGTTCAGCACCTGGTACGACGACCGCCGGCCGGACATTCCCTGGATGTGGGCGGCGCAGCTGATCGACGGCCAGGTGATGGCCGTGCAGATCGACATGGGCTCGGAGATACGCGACCTGCTGGCCCTGGACCGGAACATCATGCAGGCGGCGCTGGCCGTGCTCGCGGTTGTCGTACCTCTGGCCGCGCTGGTCGCCGAGGCGCCCAACCGGCGGCTGAGGCGGGTGGCCCGCACCGCGCGGCGGATCGCGGACGGCGACCTGGAGGCCAGGAGCATGATGGGCGGCCGGGGCGGCGACGAGATCACTGAGATCTCGGCGACCATCGACTCGATGGCCGACAGTCTGCGGGACCGGCTGTTGAGCGAGCAGCGTTTCACCGCCGACGTCGCCCACGAGTTGCGCACCCCGCTGATGGGACTGGTCGTCTCGGCGGAGCTGCTGCCGGCGGGTGAAGCCACCGACCTCGTACGTGACCGGGTAGGGGTGCTGCGGGCGCTGGTGGAGGACCTGCTGGAGATCTCGCGGCTGGACGCGGGCGCGGAGCGGGCCGACCGCCGTCCGGTGCCGCTGGGCCGGGTCGTCGAGGAGTCCGTGGCCAGGACGAAGCTTCAGGTCCAGCTGGCGGTGACCGGTGAGCCGGTTGTCGACACCGATCCGCGCCGCCTCGACCGGATCATCACGAACCTGGTCACCAACGCCCACCGCCACGGGCGCTCTCCGGTCGAGGTCGCCGTGAACGGCACGACGATCGTCGTACGCGACCACGGCCCCGGATTCCCGGACGGGTTGCTGATGGAGGGACCGCAGCGGTTCCGCACGGGTGGGGCCGAGCGTGGCCACGGTCATGGCCTGGGCCTGGCCATCGCCGCCGGACAGGCACGGGTGATCGGCGCCGATCTCACCTTCGCCAACGCCCCGGACGGCGGCGCGACGGCCACGCTTCGCCTGCGAGGCGACGCCGGCGACGTGCGGCCGACCGAAGCTTGATACACACCTGATGCGCAGCCGGGCGCCCGCGGATACTCGACCGCGACCGGGTGAAGGCATGGACCGCGCAGTGTGGCTGACGTCCGCCACTGCTCTCGGAGCGAGAGCTTTCCTGGCAACGCCGACCCCGCCCGATCACCGGGCGGCCACAGCCGCGAAGGAAGAGCCATGCCCAGCACACACCACGTTCCTCGTACGCGCGTCGCGCTCGCGGCCTTCGCCTGCCTCGCGGGCCTGCTGGCCGGTTGCGGCAACGCGGCCGAGCCGAGCGGCGCTGCGAAGAACCCGCCGGCCTCCGCCGACACGGCCGACCAGAAGTACACCGAGTGGGAGATCAAGTTCCGGTCGTGCCTGAGCGACAAGGGCTTCGAGCTTCCGAAGGAACCAGGCAAGATCGACTTCGGTGACCGGCAGGACGCGTACAAGGTGGCGGAGGACGCCTGCGTCAAGCAGATCGGCAAGCCGCCGACGGCCTCCGACGACCAGCCCGCCAAGTCCGGCGCGGAAGCGGAAGAGCGCAAGCTCAAGCAGCTCCAGTGCCTCCGCGACCACGGGTATCGCGTCAAGGACCCCGGTGAGGGGCAGGCCCCCCAGATCGAGGTGCCCGAAGGCGTCTCTGAGGACGGTTTGACGAAGTGCCTCAGCCAATGATGCGCAAGTGGGCGCCGATGATCGCGGCCGTCGCCCTGGGCGCGGCCGTGGCCGTGGCGCTGACGCGGCCCGCAGGCGATCCCGCCGGGAGGAGCGAACGGGGGCACGTGCCGAAGTTCGCCGGCGGCATCGGCGTGACCATGCTGATCGGCGCCGTCGCCGGCCTCTATCCGGCGATCCGCGCGTCGAAGACGCCGCCGACAGCCGCACTGAACGGGTGACCACGCCGCTACGTCAGTGCCCTGAGCACCCGCGCGAGATCGGCTCGGGAGCTCACCCCCAGCTTGGGGAAGATCCGGTGCAGGTGGGTGCCGACAGTGCGGTGGGAAAGGTAGAGCCGCTGCCCGATCTCGCGGTTCGTCAGCCCCTCGGCGGCCAGCTGCGCGATGTTCAGCTCGTGGGGCGTGAGCTTCTCCCGCGCGTCCGCGCCCCGGTTCGGGCTCGACTCGCCCGCGCCGCGCAGCTCCTGCCGTGCGCGCTCGCCCCACGCGGCCATGCCGAGCGCGTCGAAGGTCTCCCTGGCCGTACGCAGGTGCGTCCGCGATTCGACGGCCCGGCGCTGCCGCCGCAGCCATTCGCCGAACGCCAGATGGAGGCGTCCGCGTTCGGCGGGCCACCCGGTCAGGTCGGCCCGCAGCGCGACCGTGAACAGCTCCTCCGCCTCCCCGTTCGGGGCGAGCACGGCGCGCGCGTAGCGCAACCCGATGTGCAGCGCCGGTGACGGCGTCGATGCGGCCGCCGGCTCCAGGTCGCGCACGATGTCCCGCATGGCGGCGGTCCGCCCGGCTCGCACGGCGGCCTCGGTGAGCTCCGCGAGGCAGTATGCGCGCAGGGCCAGCTGGTAGGCGGGGTCCGCGGGATCGAGTATCCGGCTCAGGGCGGCGAACGCGTCGTCGAAGCGCCCCTCGCTCAGGGCCGCGAGCCCGCGCGTGAGCTGGACGGTGGCCAGGACGGGCCGGGCGCCGGCGGGGAGCGCCACCCGTTCGGCCTCGTCGGCGAGCGTTCGGGCCTGCCCGTGGTCGCCTCTCAGCGCGGCGATCTCCGCCTGGGCGGCCGTGGCCAGCCCGTACATGAACGGCTGGCCGCTCTCTCTGGCGAACGTGGCGGCCTCCGCCGCGATCGGCACGGCCGTGGCCAGGTCGCCGATCCGGGCCCAGCTCCACGCCTGAACGGCGAGCGCGCGGGGCAGCAGCCCGAGCCGGCCCTGGGCACGCAGGCCGGGCGCGGCCGCCGCGGCGAAGCGGGCGGCCAGGTCGAATGCCCCGACCTGCAGCGCCGCGCTGCCCAGGTAGCGATCGACCTCCGGGTTCGCGCCGGCGGCTCCGGCCAGTCTGCGCAGCTCGTCGATCACGGTGCGCCCCCGCTCGAACGGCGCGACGTACGCGGCGATCGCGACCATGCGCGGATCGCCGGCGGGAACGGGCAGCCGGTCGGCCACGTCCAGCAGCGAGCGGCGGGCGGCGGGGCCCGGTTCGGACCAGAAGCAGCGCATGGCGGCGCCCAACAGGATCCGGACGGCCGGCTCCACCTGCCCGTCGGCGGCCACCGACGCGGCCAGCTCGGCCAGCTCCGGCACGCGGGAGACATCCTCGCGCACCCCGTCCTCGAAGCCGCTGAGCAACCAGGCGGCGGTGGCACGCCGGCGCGGCAAGAGGTCGAGGGCCTGCGCGTCGCGCACCAGACGCTCGGCCGTGTCGCGGCTGCCGGACTCGACCGCGAGCTCGGCCGCTCGCAGCAGCCTGAGCGCCTTCCTGTCCTGCCCTTCGCTCAGCCGGGCCGCCTGCTCCAGCGCCGCGATCGCGGCGGCGACCCCGCCCCGGTGCCGGGCCCGGTCGGCCGCGCGGTCCAGCTCGGCCGCCACTGCCTCGTCGGCTCCTGACGTCGCGGCGGCCTGGTGCCACGCCCGCCGGTCCGGATGTTCGCGCAGCGTCTCGGCGAGAGCCAGGTGGGCCTGCCGGCGCTCGGCGAGCGTCGAAGCCGCCGGGATGGCCGACCGCATCAGGGGATGGCGGAACCTCACCGTGCCGATGGCAAGCTCGATCAAGCGGGCCTCGACGGCCGGTGCGAGGATCTCCAGCTCGGCCGCCGAACCCAGGATCAGGCCCGTGGCCGCGAGCGTTTCCGAGACCGCGTCGCTCTGGTTGAGCGCCGCGACCAGCAGGGCGGTGCGGGCCCGCGCCGGCAGGGCGACGGCCCGGGCGGTGAACGCGCGCTCAAGACGCTCGGTCAGCGGCAGCACAGGACCTGGGCCGCCAGGCTCTCCCATGGCCGCCGACAGTTCGGTCAGCGCCAGCGGGTTCCCTGCGGCCTCCTCCAGCAGCCGTGTCCGCACCTCTGGAGCGAGGCCGGGGACTGTCGAGTCCAGGAGCTCGGCGGCGACCTCGTCGGAGAGCCGGTCGACGGGCATCGGGGACAGTCCGGCGTCCTGCAGGGGCGAGCGCCCGCCCTCACGGAGCGTCGCGATCATGCCGATGGGCTCGGACTCGATCCGGCGCGCCGCGAAGGCGAGGACGTCGGCGCTGGCGCGGTCGAGCCAGTGCGCGTCTTCGGCGACGACCAGCAGCGGCCGGTCGGCGGCGGCCTCGGCCAGCAGGGTCAGCGTGGCCAGGCCGACGAGGTAGGCGCTGGGTCCGGTGGCGTCGGCGAGGCCCAACGCGCTGCGCAGGGCGTCACGCTGCGGGGCCGGCAGCGCGTCCACGCCTGCCCGGACCGGGTACAGCAGCTGGTGCAGCCCGGCGTAGGCGAGGTTCCGCTCGGCCTCCACGCCGGTGGTCGTCAGCACGCGCAGGCCCGCGGCCGACGCCGCGGAGACGGCCTCCGCCACGAGCGCGGACTTCCCGATGCCGGCCTCACCGTGGATGAGAACGCCGCTGCGGTCCCCCGGTCCGTCGATGAGCTCGGCCAGGACCCTCAGCTCGGCTTCCCGCCCGAACAGCGGCATGGTGCGACGCTCCCCTCGATTGCTTCCCGTCTGAGCAGCACTGCCACGGCATGTCCATGTATACGCGTCGTCAACCGTTCGCATGCAGGCGGTGCCTAGGGTCGCATCGGAGCGGCCTGCCTGAGGCCGGGCCTGCCCGGCCGCACTGTACGCGAAGGAGACCCATGACCACTGTCTCGACGATGGTGGGCCGGGACGGCGTCCGTGGGGAGCTGTCCGCGTTCGTGTCGGCCACCGAGGGGCAGGCCCTCGTCCTCAGGGGCGAGACCGGGGTCGGCAAGAGTGCCCTGCTCGACCACGTAGCCGGCCTCGCGGCCCCGGAGAACCACCGGGTGATCCGCGCCGCGGGGGTCGAGGCGGAGGCGGAGCTGCCCTTCGCCGGCCTGCACCAGGTGCTGTACTCGCTGCTGCCCCATGCGGCCGGGCTCGACGAAGGCCACCGCGCCGTCTTCGACGTCGTCTTCGGGCTGCGCGCGGGCAAGGCGCCGTCGGTCATGTCGCTGGGCATCGCCGTACTCGACCTGCTGTCCTCTGCGGCGGCGGAGAAACCGCTGCTGCTGTTGCTCGACGACGGTCAGTGGATGGACACCTCCAGCGCCGAGGTGTGCGGGTTCGTGGGGCGCCGGCTCACCGGCAGCGCCGTGAAGATGCTCATCGCCGTGCGGTCCGACGTCGCCTCGCGGTTCGACACGGCCGCGCTGCCCGAGCTCCCCGTGGCGGCCCTGTCGGAGGAAGCCGCCGGGCAGCTGCTGGACATGCGCCATCCGCGGCTCGACACGCAGACCCGGCACATCGTCCTGGAGCACGCCATGGGCAACCCGCTGGCGCTGCTGGAACTGCCCGCCTACCTGAACGGCGGCCACACCGGCCGCACGGCCGAGGAACTCCTCGGGTTCGGCAACGTCCCGCTGTCTCGCCGTCTGCAGCACGTCTACGGCATCCGCGTCGAACGCCTGCCCGGTCCCGTACGCGAGGAACTGCTGCGCGGCGCCCTCGACGGCGTCGGGGCGGGATTGGGCGGCAACCGCGCCCCCGGCGCCCGCTACCGCATGCGCGAGGCCGACGAAGCGGTCGCGGCGGGCCTCCTGGACGCCGACTCCGCCGCCGGCGACCTCGTCTTCCGGCACCCGTTGATCCGCGCCACCGTCGTTCAGCTGGCCACCCCCAACCAGCGCCGCGCGGCACACGCGGAGCTCGCGCGGGTGCACCGCCACGACGTCGAGCGGCGCGCCCGCCACCTGGCGGCCTCGATCGTGGACCCCGACGAGGAGGTGGCAGCCGTGCTGGAGGCGGCGGCCGACTCGGCGACCCGGCGCGGCGGCGCGGTCGCGGCCGTGGCCTGGCTGACCCGCGCGGCGGAGCTGAGCGAGACCGCCGCCGACCGCTCCAGGCGGCTCGGCGACGCCGCCTTCATCGCCGGGCACGCCGCGCTCCTGGACCACGCGCAGAAACTCCTCCGCTCGGACCTGCCGCCGGGCGCGAGCGAGTCCCCCGCCGCGGTCGTCACCTCCGCCTACGTGGCCCTGTACGAGGACGGCGACGTACGCTCCGCGCATCGCCACGTCGCGGCGGCGATCGAGAGCCTGCGGGCAGACGGCGCGCACGAGCCCGCCGAAGTGCTCAACCGGCTGGTGAACGTGCTGTTGGCCATCAGCCAGTACGCCGGCGACGCCGCGCTGTGGGACCGCACCGGGCAGCTCATGGACTCTCTGGGGCACCGGGTCGACACCCGCTCGGCGATCTACCGCGACGCGTGGAGCGACGTCGTCCGTCACGGCGCGGGCGTGCACGAGCGCGTCGAGCGCGCCTTCGCCGGCGTCCCGGAGCTGGAACCGTGGGACGTCTCGCGCCTGGCCGTCGCCGCCTACCACGTCGACACGCTGAGCTGGTACCGCCCCTACCTGCGGCGCGCCGTCGACCGCGAGGTGGAGACCGGCGCCGTGGCCACCGGCATGACCATGCTGCTCCTGATCATGCTCGACCAGCTGGCCGCCGGCGAGTGGGACGACGCCGAACGGACGGGACGGCGCGCACTGGAGCTGACCACGTCACACGGGAACGCGCTGTTCGCCCACCACGCCCGCGCCTACCTGGGGCTCCTGGCGGCCATGCGCGGCCAGGTGGAACGGGCCCGTGAGCTGCAGGCCGTCCTGGACGCCTGGGCCCGCCCGCGCGGCATGGGCTTCCTGACCCAGATCGCCGACGCCATCGGCACGGCGGCGGCCCTGAGCGAGGGTGACTACGAAGCCGCCTACCTGTACGCCATCGGCATCACGCCGCCGGGATCGTTCGAGCCCTGCGCCCATCAGGCCGCACGCACGCTGCTCGACCTGGTCGAGGCCGCCATGCACACCGGACGCCTGGAGCAGGCCCGACGGCACGCCGAGGCCGCCTCCGACGCCGGCCTGCCCGGGGTCTCCCCCCGGCTGGCCCTCATCACGTACGGCGCCCTGGCGATGACCGCCGCCGACGAGAAGGCGGCCGAGGACATGTACGCCCTGGCCGAGGCCCACCCTGCCGCGGCCGGCTTCCCGTTCGAGCTGGCGCGCATCCGCCTGGCCCACGGCGTCCGGCTCAGGCACACCCAGGGGCCCAAGGCCGCACGGCCCGTCCTGGCCCGCGCCGCCGAGTCCTTCGCCCGCCTCGGCGCCACCGGCTGGGCCGAACGCGCCCAGGCCGAGCTGCGCGCCTCGAGGGCGCCCGCCCGGGCGTCGCTGTCGTACCTGACCGCGCTGACCTGGCAGGAAGGCCGCATCGCCGAACTGGCCGCGAGCGGGCTGACGAACAAGGAAATCGGCGAACGCATGCGCCTGTCACCGCGTACCGTCAGCTCCCATCTCTACCGGGTCTTCCCGAAACTGGGCGTCACCTCGCGTGCCGCGCTGCGCGACGCTCTGGGCAGGGCCGGCGGCCTGTGATCACCTCGGTCGCCAGCTCCTGCTCCCACCGGCCTGCCGGGTTGTCGGCGAGCAGGGCCTGCCGCAGCGTCTTCACGAAGGCGGCCAGCCGGTCGCCGAGCCTGGCGGGCGAGCTGTAGGAGTAGGAGAGCTGGAGCCCGATCAGCCCGTCCACGTCCCAGGTCAGCCGACGCGTGAAAACCCGGGACTCCAGCTCGCTGAACGGCGAGGCGGCCAGCACGTCGTGGTGGTGCTCCCCCGTGGCGTGGAAGGAGGTGGCGGCCGTGTGGATGTCGAGGCCGAACTCCTCGCACACCCGTCGCTCGACCGGCTGCCACGGCTGCGCGTCCGGTTGCCACGGCTCCCCCTGGTGCCGTACCGGGCCGACCAGTGCGACCGCGCCGCCGGGCGGCAGCAGCTCGTCGAGCTGCGCCAGGACGGACCTGCGGTCCATCCAGTGGAACGACCGGCCCATCACCACGTGATCGAACGGCGGCAGAACCCGCAGCATGGTCGAATCGCCGGGCAGCCAGACGATGGTGGGGATGTCGCCGGCCAGGCGCCTGCCCTCGGCGAGCATCTCCCGCGCCGGGTCCACGGCGAGCACCGCCTTCACCCGCCTGGCCAGCGGGACGGCGATCGTTCCCGGGCCACAACCGAGGTCCAGCACCCGGCTGTCCGCCCCGAACGTCTCCGCCAGGTGCTCGATCACCGCCAGGCCGTAGCCCGGGCGGTATCGGGCGTAATATGACGCGGCCCCGCCGAACAGATCCTCCACAGGAGGACCATAAGGTCCCTCGAAGTCCGAGCGTTCTGTTCAAGACCACGGGGCACCGCGCGATCGAGACTGCGTACATGTCTCAACGGACCTTCACCCCGGCCCTCGGCCGCCTGGGGCTCACCCGCCTGTACGACCCGGTGGTCGCCGCCCTGACGCGCGAGCGGCTGTGGCGCAGCCTGGTGGCCATGCACGTGGCGCCCCGCCCCGACGACACGGTCGTGGACGTCGGCTGCGGCACCGGCTCGCTGGCGCTGCTGCTCCACCGCCTCGAACCGCGGGCACGGATCATCGGCGTCGACCCCGACCCGGAGGCCCTGGCACTGGCGCGGCGCAAGGCCGGCGGAGGCGACGCGACGGCCCCGCAGTGGCGGCTCGGCATGGGCGACGCGCTGACCGAGCTCCTGGAGCCGGGCTCGGCCGACACGGCGGTGTCGAGCCTCGTTCTCCACCAGTGCCCGCTCCCGATGAAGCGGTCGATCCTCGCCTCGATGCACGCCGTACTGCGGCCGGGCGGCAAGCTCGTCATCGCCGATTACGGCCTGCAGCGGAGCACGCTGATGCGCCTGGCGTTCCGTATCGTGCAACTGGCCGACGGGGTGCGCGACACTCAGCCCAACGCGGACGGCGTGCTGCCCAGGCTGATGGCCGAGGCCGGGTTCGGCGACGTACGCGAGGCGGAGGTCGTGCCCACGGCGACCGGCTCAATCTCCGTCTACGTCGCTTCGCGAGGCTGACGAGCGCAGCATCGGCAGTACGGTCGCCGGCGTGAGCCCTATCATCTCGCGCAGCTGCCGGTTGAAATGCGCCTGATCGGCGAAGCCGCCCGTGACGGCCGCCTCGGCGATCGACTGCCCCTCGATCAGCGCTCGGGCCGCACGCGCCAGGCGCTGCCAGATGCGCCACCGCGCGAGCGGCATACCGAGCTGCCGCCTGGCCAGAGCACGCAGGCGCTGCGGGGACAGCCCGGCCTCCGCCGCCGCCTCGGTGACCTGGATGTCCCGGCGGGCCAGCGCCTCCATGGCCGCCATCAGCCGCGGGTCCGGCGTGCCTGACGACCCGGGCGCGCCGGCGAACCGGACGTCCTCGTCGCGCAGCCCGTACAGAT
Source organism: Nonomuraea sp. NPDC049695 (assembly GCF_040674955.1). Classification (NCBI taxonomy): domain Bacteria; kingdom Bacillati; phylum Actinomycetota; class Actinomycetes; order Streptosporangiales; family Streptosporangiaceae; genus Nonomuraea; species Nonomuraea sp. NPDC049695. The sequence goes on from NZ_JBFANV010000007.1 coordinate 103,380, forward strand.
CGGCGGCCGCGGTGATCCCGGCGCCGCAGCGTGCACGCAGCCCGGCCGCGAACGAGCACTGCGGTTCGACGAACCACGTACGCAGGTACGGCGCGGCCGACATGTGATGGCGCACCATGGGCGGGACGATCAGCGCCACGCCGCGATGACACGCTCCCGACTCGTCGGTCACGACCACTTCGCCCTCCACGGCGACGGTCACCTGGAAAGCGGCATGACGGTGCTGGACGTTCTCCCCCGACGGCCCCCAGTACGACGCGTACCCGTCACCGATGACGAAGCGCCTTTGAAGCCGGCCCGCCATCAGCGCGCGCCGACCGTCTGGGCCTCCTTCTTGCGCGCCCGGTACGCCGCCGCCTTGATCTTGTTGCCGCACGACTCCATGCCGCACCACTCCCGGCGCCCGCCACGCGACCGGTCGATGAAGATCTTGGTGCACTCAGGGTTGGCGCACTCCTTCATCAGCGGCACCTCCGGCCCGCTGAGCAGCTCGACAGCGTGCCGGGCCACGGTGGACAGCGCCTGCGCCGGGGTCGCCTCGACCCACCGCCCCTCGGCCGTGAGCTGGGGCGCCGCCGGGGGCTTGCGCGCGGTCTCGTTGACCAGGGCGAGCGCGTCACTGTCGTATCCGTCACCGGCGAGCCGGGCGGTGACCAGCGCGTAGACGGCCTCCCGCACCGCCACCGCCTGGACCAGATCCGCCTCCTGACTGGGGGAGACGGCATCGACGAGGCCGGACTCCACGTACCAGGCGTCGAGCCGGTCGGGGACGTCGAGCGTCTCGAAGCGGTCCGTGCGGCGCGCACGGAGCGTGCAGGCGAGGTCGAGGGCGGGGTTGCCGCACAGAAACACGTGCTTCACGTCACCAGTTTGGCAGGTGACTTAGGACCGATGCAACACTGGCCGTCACCTGTTGAACCGGTTACGTATTCAAAGCTGACGGAAGTCTTACGGCCACCCGTCATCGCGCGCTCCTGGGAGTCGCGGCTGCTCGAATCGCGGTGTGACCGATTCACGAAAAGGAACCGACAGCGGCCCGCCCATCGGCCGGCGGATGATGCTCTCGATGCTGGCCGCGGGCGCCGCCGGCCTGGTCGCCGCGCCCTATGTGCAGGGCACGTGGGAGAAGGTCCTCGGCTCCGCCTCGCAGAACGACCCCACCGGGCTGAGCGGGCTCCTGCCCAACCCGGGCGGCTTCCGTTATTTCAGCGTCGCGGCCTCGGTGCCGCACAAGGACAGGACGACCTACGAGCTGACGGTCGACGGTCTCGTGGACCGCCCTGGGACGTACACGCTCGATGCGTTGCGCGCGTTGCCGCAGACCAGGGTGGTGGGTGACGTGCGATGCACCGACGGCTGGCGGGTCCCCGACACGCCCTTCGCCGGGGTGCTGCTCTCGCACCTGCTCGACCTGGCAGGGGTGCGCCCCGAGGGCAAGGCGATCCGCTTCACCTGCTTCGACGGCGTCTACAGCGAGAGCCTGACGATCGAGCAGGCCCGCCGCCCCGACGTGCTGGTGGCCCTGGACATGCTGGACGCGCCGATCACCCACGACCACGGCGGCCCCGTACGGCTCTACGTCGCGCCGATGTACTTCTACAAGTCCGCCAAGTGGCTGTCCGGCATCACCGTCACCGACCAGGTCGTCCCGGGTTATTGGGAGGAGTACGGCTATGACGTCGACGGCTGGCTCGACCAGGCGGCCTGAGCGCCTGCTGCCCCGCTTCAGCCGGGCCGAGCGCCTGGTCCACCGGGCCACGGCCGGGCTCATGCTGCTGTGCGTGGGGGCGGCGGCCTGCCTGTACTTCCCGCCGCTGGCCCAGCTGGTCGGCCGCCGCCACCTCGTGGTCGTCGTCCACGAATGGTCGGGGCTCCTGCTGCCCGCGCCGGTCCTCCTCGGTCTCGCCTCGCGGGCGTTCCGCGCCGACCTGCGCAGGCTCAACCGGCTGGCGCCGTACGACCGGCAGTGGCTGCGCGCGGTACGCAGGCGCGCGCCGGGCCCGCGCCCGGCCGGCAAGTTCAACGCCGGGCAGAAGATCTACGCCGGCTGGATCGCCGGGGCCGTGCCGGTCATGACGTTCACCGGGTTGCTGATGTGGTTCACCGGGGTGCTGCCGTGGATCTCCCGTACCAGCGCCATCTTCGTGCACGACCTGACCGCCCTGGCGATCGCCGCCGTCGTGCTCGGGCACGTCCGGATGGCGTACCGGGACCCGGAGGCGCGGCGCGGGATGCGTACCGGGTTCGTGCGACTGGGCTGGGCGAGGACGCATCACTCCAGGTGGCTAGCGGGCTCCGTGGACATCGGCGGGGATCCGTACGATCATCGGACTGGTCCTGGCCGGCTCTCAGATGTGACCGGAGGACGCGATGGCCGAGGCGAGGGTGTGGCCCGAGCTCGTGGGGCGGGCTGGTGAAGTGTCCAGGATCGAGGCGGCGATCGCCGACGGCAACCGCCTCGTCCTCATCGACGGCGAACCTGGCGTGGGCAAGACCCGGCTGCTGGAGTATCTGGTCGAACACGCACAGGCGTCCGGGCGCACCGTGCTCGCCGGCGGCGCGACCGAGTTCGAGCGGCTCGTCCCCTTCGGCATGTACGTGGACGCCTTCACCCGGCTCTCCGACGCCGCCCCCGGCACTCTGGCGGAGGCGGCGCTGCGCACCCTGTTATCCGCGGGCGAGGCCGACCAGCTGGATCGCTATCACACCTATCGCGGCATCCGAGCGCTCCTGGCCCACGTGGCCGACGGCCACGGCGCCGTGCTGGCGCTGGACGACCTGCACTGGGCGGACGCGCCGTCGCTGGAGCTGACCGAGTTCCTGCTGCGCCGCCCGCCGCCCGCCGGGTTCCTGCTGGCCATCGCCTGCCGCTCGAGCATGATCCCGCCGGCGTTGTACGACGCCGTGGCCCGGCAGGATCCGCGGGTGATCAGGCTGAGCCTGGGCCCGCTCGACGAGGACGCGGCGGCGGCGCTGATGCCGCCCGGCGTGGACCCGGGCCGGCGGCGGCTGATGTACCGGATGAGCGGCGGCAACCCGCTGTTCCTGCGGGCGCTGCTGGACGCCGGCGACACGACGCTGGCGGAGCTGGCCGACGGCCGTCCCGGGGCGACGCTCGCCCTGGAGCAGACGCTGCTGGCGGTGCTGCGGCGGGAGCTGGACCGGCTCTCCCCGGTCGCCCGGCGGGCGGCCCACGCGGCGGCGGTCGCCGGTGAGCTGGCCTCGCTCGTCGTCATCGCCCACGTCGCCGAGCTCGACGCCCCGGCCGCCGCGAGCGCCGTGGACGAGCTGTGCCGTCAGGGTCTCGGCACGCTGGCGGGCGCGCGGTTCGCGTTCCGCCATCCCCTGGTACGCGCCGCCGCGTACGACACGTCCGGGGCCGGCTGGCGGGTCGCGGCCCACGCCCGGGTGGCCGACTACCTGCGGCGCACCGACGGATCGCTGGCGCTGCTGGCCCACCACACCGAGCGGTGCGCGGAGCCCGGGGACGAGCGGGCGGCCAGGACGCTGGGCGACGCCGGCATCGCGTACCTGAACTCGGCGCCGGCGACCGCGGTGCGGCTGCTCCGCGAGGCCCTGCGCGCGCTGCCGGAACGCGACGACCTCATGCTCTATCGGGGCCAGTTGCTCACCGGGCTGGCGCGGGGCACCGGCGTGATGGGCTCGCTGGCGGAGAGCCGGCGCATCCTCCACGAGGTCATCCACCTGCCGCACGAGGTGGCCTCGGTGGCGGTGGCGTTCTCCTCCGTGGTCTCGCGCATGCTCGGCCGCCTGGATGAGGCGCGGGCCCTGGTGAGCGCGCAGCTCCGCCGCGCGGGGCAGGACCGCCGGGTACGCGCGCAGCTCCTCCTGGAGCTGGCCGCCGTGGCGATGCTGCGGGCTGACCCGGAGGCGGCGCGGCTGCATGCGCGCGAAGCCCTCGGGCTCGTGTCGCCGGCGGCCGATCCGGAGCTCGGCGCGGCGGCGTACGCCATCCAGGCCCTGGCCTGCCTGCAGGACGGCGACATCACGGCGGCGCGGGCGCACAGCAAGCGGGCCGGGTGGCTGATGGACAGCGCGTCGGACACCACCCTGGTGCCGCACGTCGAGCTGGTCGCGCCGCTGTCCTGGAGCGAGATCAGCCTCCAGCGGTCCGCGGCCGCCGAACGCCATGTGGCCAGGGGCATCGAGCTGGCGACGATGTCCGGCCGCAGCTACGCGATGCCGTACCTGCTGATCAGCCAGGCCCAGCTGAAAGCCAGGGCCGGGCGACTGACGGAGGCCATCGAGATCGCGGAGCACGCCGCCGCGGCCTCGGAGTACATCCGGAGCAGCGAGACGCTGGCCATGGCCAGGTGCGTCATGCTGCTGCCGGTTCTGTGGCGGGACGGCGTCCAGCCCGCCATGGCGCTCGCCGACCGGCTCGCCGCCGACCGTCCCGGGTCGGCGTGGTGGCAGGCGATGGCGTACGTGGCCGTGGACCGGGTCCGCCTGGCGGGCCGCGCCGAACCCGGTTATCCGCTGCCGTCCGTCCTCACCCGCGACACCGACGTCGAACGGCTGGCCGTGCAGTCGATCAGGGCCGGGGTGGACGGCGACGTCGGCGCCGCGCTCGCCCGGTCGGCCGCCGCGATCGAGGCCGCCGGGGACCTTCCGTACCAGCTCGGCATCGCGTACGACGCCCGCGCCCGCGCGCTGAGCGGCCGGGAGGACCTGGCCGGAGCCGTGGCCGCCGCCCAGATCGCCGCCGAACGGTTCGCCGAGAGCGGCGCGGTCGTCGAACGCGGCCTGGCCCATCAGTTTCTCGCCACCGTCCACAGCCGCATGGGGGACGTGGCGTCGTGCCGCGACGAGATCGGCCGGGCCAAGGCCGCGTACAAGGAGTCGGGGGCCGACTGGCTCGCCGGGCAGCTGGCCCGGGTGGAGCGCCGGCTCGCCGCCCAGGGTCCCCGGCAGGCGGCGCGGGAGACGACGCTGACGGCGCGGGAGCGCCAGGTGGCCGAGCTCGTCAGCCAGGGGCTGACCAACCGGGAGGTGGCCGAGCGGCTCCAGGTCAGCCAGAAGACGGTGGAGACGCACGTCGCACGCATCTTCAGCAAGTACGACGTGCGGTCCCGGGTGGCGCTGGCCCGGCGGCTGGCGAGCCCGTGATCAGCGGGAGCCACCGGGCCTGGTCAGGACCGCGAGCAGCTATCGGGTGACGCGAAGGACCGCCTCGCGAGAGCGGGCGACGACGGCGCTCTCGTCGTCGACCGTGATGATGGGACGCTGGATGAGGATCGGGTGCGCGGCCAGCGCCTGGATCCATCGGCCGCGGTCGGCGTGGGTGCGTGGCCACTCGGCCAGTCCCAGCTCGGCCGCGACCGGTTCGCCCAGCCTGGTGATGTCCCATGGCTCCAGCCCCAGCCGCCGCAGCACTTCCTCCAGCTCGAGGACGCTCGGCGGATCTTCCAGGTAGTGGCGCACCGTGTAGTCGGCCTGCTCGCCGTCCAGCAGCGACAGCGCCGACTGGCACTTGGAGCAGGCGGGGTTGATCCAGATCTCCACCAGGTCAGCCTACGATGGCCGTGAGCAGCACCAGGACCACGGTCACGACGGCGAGCACGCCATGGGCCACGACCACCGGCACCGGGAAGTTGCTCTCGGCCGGGGCCGACTGCTGCCCTGTGGGGACCGTGGCACGTACGCGCCGGGTCGGGATCCAGCGGGCCAGCATCGCGAAGCCGAGCGCGGCCACCGGCACCAGGAGGATCAGCGCGGTCCAGGCCAGGGCGCGGCTGTCGGTGATCAGGTAGGCGATCCACACCACCAGGCCGATGGCGGCCAGTGCGAAGTGGCCGAAGATGACCGGGACCGGCAGGCGGCTGCCGCTCCCCTGCTTGGCGCCGCCTCTGGACAGCCAGCCGGCGAGCATGTAGAAGCCCCCCAGCGCGGTGATGACCCAGGTGACGAGTGCGGCGATTTCCATGGAACACCTCTTACTTCGGTTGAGAGAAACCTTCGGCCTGGGTGTCCTCGTCGACGACGCGGACGCCGTAGCGGAAGGCGAGCTTGCCGCCCAGATATCCGGCGACCCCGAGGACGACCAGGCTGGCGGCGTTGAGCGCGAGCATCCCCGCCTCCAGCCGGTCGTCGGAGCGCCACAGGAAGTTGGCGGCGTAGGCGAGAGTCACCAGCAGGTTCAGGCTCATGTGGAGCACCGCGGTCCGGAAGGCGCGGGTGCCGGTGGGGATGGCGAACAGGTCGAGCGCGCCCACGCACGCCGCGGCCACCGCGCCGATCACCCCGATGGCGATCAACCAGCGCGCCCCCTGAACCAGGGACGCCGGATCGCGCACCAGTTGGGCGGCGATGTCGAACACCAGGCTGGACACCCAGGCGCCGATGGGCACGGTGACCAGGATCGGGTGGTACGGGTGCCCGTACGGTCCGGCCAGGGCCGGGCTCACCGGCTGCTTGGCAGCATCCACGACAACTGTCCCTCCAGCGGAGTTTCGCTAATCAATGTTGGTCTTATTCGGGCTGAGCCGTCAAGCCGACGGTTATCACCCGTGGAGATTGGAGGTAATTTGGCTGGGTGACCACCAACGACGTCGCGATCGTCAGCGTCCTGGGCGAGGAGTCGCGCCGGGAGATGTTCGACTTCATCCGCCGGGCCGGCCGTCCCGTCACCCGCGACGAGGCCGCGGCCAGTGTGGGCATCTCCCGCAAGCTGGCCGCGTTCCACCTGGACAAGCTGGTCGCGGCGGGCCTGCTGCGCGCCGACTACGCCGCTCCGGAGGGCGTGCGCAAGGTGGGCCGCCGGCCCAAGGTCTATCTGCCCGGCGACGCCGAGATCCGGGTCACCATCCCGGAGCGTCGGCACGCGTTCCTCGCCGACCTCTTCCTGGACGCCGTCCTGACCCAGCGCGACGGCGAGGCAGGCAGCGAGGCGGCGATCAGGACCGCCCGGCAGCGCGGGCACCGCCTGGGCCGCGACGAGCGCGACCGGTCCCGCCCGGGCAGGCTCGGCGCCGAGCGCGCCCTGACCTTCTGCCAGCGCATGCTCGACCAGCACGGCTTCGAGCCCTACCGGATCGGTCCCACGGACATCCGCCTGCGCAACTGCCCTTTCCACCCGCTCGCCGCCAAGGCCCCCGACCTGGTCTGCGGCATGAACCACGGCTTCCTGTCGGGCTACCTCGACGGTCTCCAGGCCACCGGCGTCGAAGCGGTCCTGGACCCCCGGCCCGGAGAGTGCTGCGTCCGCCTGACGCGCCCCCTGGACGAGTAAGCCCCGACCCGGGTCATGCCGGCGGTGGGACGAGGAGCGCTTCGGCGCCGATCGGGACGTAGCCCGCGGCGAGGAACGCCCGCACGCTCGCGGCGTTGCCCGGGGCGATCTGGGCCCAGAGCGGGTGTGCGGTGAGATGCCGGGCCGCGCGGGCGAGGGCCCGGCCCAGCCCGCGTCCCTGGCCGCCCGGATCCACCTCGATCGCGACCTCCCATCGCCCGGCCACGCCCCGCCCGATGACCAGCAGCCCTGCGGAGCAGGTCCAGACGCGTACGTCGTCCCGGTAGCGGCGGGCCCGCTCGACACGTGGATGGGCCGGGTCCGTGACCTCGATCAGCTCGATCGGCGGGCGACCGGCGCAGGGAGCGGCAAGGGCGAGCATGTCGATGCCGCCGACCCGGCGCCCCAGACGCTCTTCCAGGTCTCTGAGGAACGGCGGGTTGAGCGGCGCCGACAGGTCGCCATCGGGGAGCCGGGATCGGATCCAGTCCTCGTCGAGGTCGGCGAAGATCACATTGTGGGCGGTGAAGGCGATCACTCCCGCGTCGCGCGCCGACGGCTGCGGGACGATGGTGGGACCGCCCCCCGGTCGGGGCATTCGCCCGGCGGCCGCGGCGGCGAGGACATCAGACAGGGTGATCACCGAGGCACGGTAGTCACCCGTGGACCCGCTTCTCAAGTGCGAGCTCGTACGCTGGTCGCGAGTCCAGCGCGGGGAGGGCGGCGGAGTCATGCGATATCGGCGAGCGGTGGAGAGGCTGCGGCAGCTCGCCCAGGCGTGCGAGCAGACCCGGCGGGTGCCGGCCGACGAGCCGTTCCTGCGCGAGGCCCACGTGTTCGGCGACCTGCTGTCCGGGGCCGACCCGATCGATCACCTCGAGATCGTCCTGGTGCTGAACCTCCCGCCGGAGGAGGTGAGCTGGGGCACGCATCCGCCGGGCACCGCGTGGCTGGTCGACTTCCTGCGGCTGGACCAGGGCGGGATCGCCTACTGGTGGCGCTCCCATCAGGACCCGGTGCCGAACCACCGCATCCATGACCCGGTCCGGTTCTGGTCTCTCGACGGCACGGACAAGGGGGTGCTCGACGCGCTCGCCGAGCGCCGCTTCAACCTGCTGCGCGGGACGGCGCCCCAGCCTCAGGAGCGCGCACCGGCCGCTGGGGAGCTTGAGGCGGCGCTGGAGCATCTGCGGGCCGTGCGCGACTCGTACTGGGACCGCCAGTGGCGCAGGCGGCATCGCAGCCTGAGCCGGTATCCCGAGCATCACCTGTGGGAGGCCGTGCAGGGCTATCTGGACCTGCTCGACGCCCGCGACGCCGGCAACGAGTGATCAATCATCTCGCCGGCGTTTGAGACGGGGCGCTGGGAGCATAGATGTCATATGAATACCTCTTCAGGTGAGCGTGTGGTGTCGGTGGACGGCTGCGCCGTGCGCGTGGTCGACGCCGAGCGGGTCACCGCCGTGTGCGAGCGAATGCCGGCGGCCGAGGATCTGGCCGACACCGCCGACGTCTTCGGCCTGCTGTCCGATCCGAACCGGTTGCGGCTGCTGGTGGCGCTCCTGGACGGCGAGCTGTGCGTGTGCGACCTGGCCGCCGTGACCGGCCAGAGCGAATCCGCCGTGTCCCACGCCCTGCGGCTGCTGCGCGCCCACCGCATCGTCATCGCCAGGCGCGCGGGGCGGATGGCGTACTACCGGCTGGCCGACCCGCACGTACGGATGCTGCTCGACCTCGCGCTCGCCCACACCGAGCACACCGAGGCGGTCCATCCCGAACGCGACGGGAACGCCTGATGGGGGCCGGGCACGGGCACGCCGGGAGCCGTCACCGGTGGCGGCTGGGGGTCTCCTTCGTCCTGATCGGCTCGTTCTTCGTCGTCGAGCTGGCGTACGGGCTGATCTCGGGCTCGCTGGCGCTGATGTCCGACGCCGGCCACATGGCCGCCGACGTCGTCACCCTGGGCGCCGCGCTGGTGGCCACCCGCATCGCCACCCGGCCGGACTCGACGGGCAGGCGGAGCTACGGCTCGTACCGGGCGGAGGTGTTCGCGTCCCTGCTGGCCGTGGTCATGATGCTCGGCGTCGCACTGTACGTGGTCACCGAGGCCGTCGGCCGCATCGGCGGAGGCGCCGAGGTCTCCTCCGGCCCGATGCTCGTCGTGGGCGCTCTCGGCCTGGTGGTCAACCTCGTCGCGCTGCTGATGCTGCGTGCCGGCGCCGGCGAGAGCCTCAACGTCAAGGGCGCCTACCTGGAGGTCGTGGCCGACACCGCCGGGTCGGTCGGCGTCATCGTGGCCGGCTGGCTGGTGTCCGCGACCGGGCAGGCGTACTGGGACACGCTGGTCGCGCTCGCCATCGGCGTCTTCGTCGCCGTGCGGGCGATCTCGCTCGGCCGCCAGGTCTTCGCGGTGCTGGGGGAGCACGTGCCCGAGGGCATGGACGCGGCCGCGGTGGGCGCGGACCTCGCGGCGCTCGACGGCGTACGCGGCGTCCACGACCTGCATCTGTGGACGCTCACCTCCGGCATGAACGTCGCCACCGCCCACCTGGTCACCGCCGACCCGGCCGACAACCACGCGGTCCTCGACCAGGCCCGTGATCTGCTGCGCCGACGCCACGGCGTGGCGCACGCCACCCTGCAGGTCGAGCCCGCGGACCACAAGGGCTGCGACGAGCTGGGGTGGTGACCCTGGGGATGCCCCTCAGGGTCGGTTCAGGGGATTCCCCGACGCCCGGGCATGCTCGGATGGCCCAGACTTGGGGGCATGGGGATCAAGAGAGCGGGCATGATCGCAGGGTTTCTCGGGTTCGCCGCGCTGTTAACCGGGTGCGGCCTCGCCGGTCCACTTGACGAGGACACCGCGTCGTACGACGTGACCGACAAGGTCGCGGGAGTCCGGGTCGAAGCCGACTCGGGCACCGTCAAGGTGGTGGAGTCGGACCGCACGGGCATCCATGTGACCGAGCGGCTCAGCTGGCGCGGGACCAAGCCGGAGCCCAGCCACAAGGTGCAGGGCGACACGCTGACGCTGGCCTTCAAGTGCGCCGGCACCTGGGGGCTGGGCAGCGCCGCCTCCGCCTGCGAGGTGAGCTACGAGGTGGAGGTGCCCAAGGGGCTCCGCGTCGATGTCAGCTCCGACTCCGGCGATCTGACGCTGAGGGGACTGTCCGGCGAGCTCAAGGCCCGTAGCGACTCCGGTGACCTGACGCTGGAGGGACTGTCCGGCCAGCTCAAGGCCCGTACCGACTCCGGGGTGATCGAGGCCGACGATCTGGCGGCCAAGCACGCGGAGGTGGAGACCGACTCGGGCGATGTCGACCTGACCTTCGACGGTCAACCCGACAAGGTCGTGACCACCTCGGACTCCGGCAGCATCTCGATCCGCGTGCCGCAGGGGCCGTACAACGTCGTGGCCAAGACCGACTCGGGCGACAAGCACATCACGGCGGCCAATGACCCCTCGGCCGCCCGGCAGATCCAGCTGACGAGCGACTCCGGCGATCTGGAGGTCGTCACCCCATGACGGCCCGATGACTTTCCCCGCGGGCGCGGGTCATACTCCCGACAGCGAACGACTGGAGGAGTCATGACGACCACTCACACGCTCGACATCGCGGGCGGGCGTCTGCACTACGAGGTACGCGGCTCGGGCCCGACGCCGCTGCTCGTGATGGGCTCGCCGATGGCCGCGGCGTACTTCGCCCCGCTGGCCGAGGCGCTGGCGGAGCAGTACACCGTGGTCACGCACGACCCGCGGGGCATCTCGGGCAGCGTGCTCGACGACCCCACGCAGGACTCCACCCCCGAGCTCCGCGCCGACGACGTGGCCGCGCTCATGGACGCCCTGGGCGCCGGCTCGGCCGACGTGTTCGGCAGCAGCGGCGGCGCGGTGACGGGGCTGGCTCTCGTGGCCCGCCACCCGCAGCGGGTCCGTACGCTCGTCGCGCACGAGCCGCCCCTGCTTGAGCTCCTTCCCGACGCGGCGGAGCAGCGCGCCGCGATCGACGACATCATCGAGACCTTCCACCGGGAGGGCATGGGCGCCGCCTACGCCAGGTTCATGGCCCAGGCCGGGTTCACCGGCGCCACCCAGGGGCCTCCCGTGCAGCCGTCGGAGCAGATGGTGGCCGACAGCAGGCGCTTCTTCGCCCACGAAATGCGCGGCACGACCCGCCACGTGCCCGACATCGCCGCGCTGAAGGCCGCCCCTGGCCGCATCGTGGTGGGCGTCGGCGCCGAGTCGGGCGGGACGACCCCGTACCGGACCTCCGAGGCGCTGGCCGGGCTGCTCGGCACCTCCCCTGCGGAGTTCCCCGGCGACCACGGCGGCTTCATCGGCCACCCGCAGGAGTTCGCGGAGGTCCTGCGGAAGGTGCTGAGCGGCTGAGCCCTCTCGGGAAGAGAGCCCGTGACCCGGGAGTTGGGAAAGACGGATCTCTTGGGAGGGCTGATGAGCAAGCGGGCACTGGTGCTGGGCGGCGGCGGGGTCGCCGGGATCGCGTGGATGACGGGCGTGCTGGCGGCGCTCGCCGACGGCGGTGTGGACGTCACGGGGGCCGACCGCGTCGTCGGCACGTCGGCGGGCTCGGCGGTGGCCGCCCAGGTCACCAGTGGGGTGCCGCTCCCCACGCTGCTCGAGCGGCAGATCGACCCCGCGCGGCAGACGCTTGAGCTGCCCAGCGGGATACGGATCGACGAGCTGTGGGCGAAGCTCCAGGAGATCTACGGGAGCACGTCCGACCCGGCCGAGATGCGACGGAAGATCGGCACGCTGGCGCTCGGCGCCGACACGATCAGCGAGGCCAGGCGGCGAGAGGTGATCGAGGCCCGGCTTCCGGTGCACGAGTGGCCGGACCGCGATCTGGTCATCGTGGCGGTGGAGGCGGCCAGCGGCGAGCCCAGGCTGTTCGGTCCCGGGTCCGAGGTGGGGCTGGTGGACGCGGTGGCGGCCAGCTGCGCGGTGCCCGGCGTATGGCCGTGCGTGACCATCGACGGGGTCCGGTACACGGACGGCGGCGTGCGTACGACCACCAACGCCGACCTCGCGGCCGGGTTCGACCGGGTGCTGGTGCTGGCGCCGATGCCCGACATCGGCGAGCCGGCCTGGGCCGGGCTGGACGGCAGGGTCGAGGTGATCGAGCCGGACGAGGCCTCGCTGGCCGCGTTCGGCACCGACCCGCTCGACCCGGAGGTCCGCACCCCCGGCGGCAAGGCCGGTTACGCCCAGGGCCGAGCCGCCGTCTCCCGCATCGCGGCCCTCTGGGCTTGAACCTCCCGTGGCGGGAGGTCCTACGGTCGGAGCGTGACCGCAGACAAGCGTCGATGGACCATCGGAGAACTGGCCAAGGCCACGGGGGTCACGGTCAGGACGCTCTACCACTACGACGAGATCGGTCTGGTCAGGGCCGGTGAGCGCACGGCCTCGGGGCACCGCCGCTACACCGAGGCCGACCTGCGCAGGCTCTACCGCGTGCGCGCGCTGCGCGGCCTCGGCCTGTCCCTGGACGAGGTCGCCGAGGTCCTGAGCGGGTCGGAGGACGACCTGACGACCCTGCGCGGCCTGCTCGACGCGCAGCTGATCGAGATCGAGACCCAGGCCGCCCGCCTGACCCAGCTCAAGGAGCAGGTCAGCGGCCTCCTGTGGCTGCTGGACAAGTCGGTCATGCCGGACCCAGAGCAGTTCATGGCCACGCTGGAAACGATCTCGGTGTACGAGACGTACTTCGCGCAGGACCTACGCGACCACCTGGCCAGGCGGCGGGCGGAGCTGGGCGAGGAGCGGCTGGAGGGCATCCGGGCCGAATGGCTCGGCCTCGTACGAGAGATCCGCGGGCACATGCTGGCGGGCACGCCCGTCGACGACCCCAGGGTGCAGGCCGTCTCCCTCCGCTGGGAGGCCATGACCGCGCCGCTGCGGCCCGGCGACGAGCAGGTCGACCGGCAGCTGAGCACCGCGGGCATGGCGCTGTGGCGCGACGCCGGCGCGGAGATCAGCGAGGGGATCAGCCGCCAGATCGAGTGGCTGGAGGCGGACGAGCTGCCCGCCGTCATCGACTACCTCCAGCGGGCCATGAAGGCACGCGGGACCGGAGAGTGACGCATGCGTTATCCCGACACACCGGTACGCCCCGAGCGCAACGAGATCGGCGGCCAGGTGTTCGACGACCCGTACCAGTGGCTGGAGGACGGCGGGCAGGACGTCCTCGCCTGGCAGGAAGCCCAGGACGAGCTGGCCAGGTCCCACATCCACGGCTGGCCGGACCACGAGAGGCTCGCGGCCAGGGTCGGCGAGCTGGTCGAGCAGATGGACGCGCGCAACCTGGTCGTCCCCGTGCGGTACGGGCCCCGGTGGTTCAGTGGTCGCATCCCGGAGGGCCGCGAGCTGATGGTCTACGAGGTGAGCGACGCGCCGACCGGCCCGTGGCGTACCGTCATCGACCTGAACGAGCTGTCCGACGGCACGCCGCTGCGGATCGCCCCGCAGCCGTCGCCGGACGGGAGCCTGCTGGCGTACTCGCTGGACGCGGCGGGGCGCGAGCTGCCCGAGCTCAAGGTGATCGAGATCGACACCGGGAAGGTGCTGCTCGACGGCGTGCCCCAGCAGCGGCCCGGCCTGGTGACCTGGCTCCCCGACGGCGACGGCTTCTTCTACCTGGCCGACGACCACAGGACCGGCGACGCGACGGCGGCGGGGCCGCTGCGCCGGCGGCTGTTCTTCCACCGGCTCGGTGAGGCGCCGCCGACCGAGCCGGAGCCGCTGGACATCCCGTACCTGTACGCCGTTCCCAGGATCTCCCGCGACGGGCGCTGGGCGGTGCTCCAGGTCGACCATCTCCGGCCCAGGCCGCACTTCCTGGCCCGCCTGGACGGCTCGGGACAGGAGCCGCGAGGGTGGCGGGAGTTCGTCACCGACGCCGAGCACCTCTACAAGGGCGTGATCGTCGGCGACGCGTACGTGGCCGTCACCACCGCCGGCGCCCCGCGCGGCCGCCTGGTCCGTATCCCCCTGGACCGCCCCGGCGACCGGGACGCCTGGACGGAGCTGGTGCCCGGCGGCGACGCGGTGCTGACCGGCGTGACCCTGGTCGGTGACCGGCTGGTGCTCGGCGAGCTGGTGGACACGGTCTCCCGCGTCAGGATCCTCGACCTGGACGGCAAGGAGCTCGGCGAGGTCCCCCTGCCCGGCCAGGGCTCGGTGAGCTCGATCGCCCAGGGAGTCGTCGCGCTCGGCGTGATGGACCAGGTCGTGGGCTGCGAGGACGCCATCACCTTCGGCTACACCTCCTACACGCAGTCGCCCACCGTCTACCACTACGAGCTGGAGTCGGGGGCGCTGACCGCCCTGCAGGGCGGCAGGCACACCCTTCCCGGCCTGGTCACGTCCCGGGTGTGGGCCACCTCGAAGGACGGCACGCGCGTCCCCTGCACCCTGGTCCACCGGGCAGGCCTGGACCGGGCGGAGCCGCGGCCGACGCTGATCCACGCGTACGGCGGCTTCAACATCGCCGAGCTGGCCTCGTACCTCGGGCCGCTGGCGGCGTTCGTCGAGGCGGGCGGCGTCTACGCGCACGCCCACGTGCGCGGCGGCGGCGAGTTCGGCCTGGAGTGGTGGGAGGCCGGGCGGCTCCACGCCAAGCAGAACACCTTCGACGACCTGTACGCGGTCGCCGAGCGGCTGATCGCCGACGGGGTCACCGCGCCCGACCGGCTGGCCTTCCAGGGCGCGTCGAACGGCGGGATGCTCGCGGGCGTGGCCGCGACCCAGCGCCCGGACCTGTGGCGGGCGGTGGTCTGCGGCGCGCCCAAGCTGGACCTGATGCGGGTGGCCCGCGATCCCGTCGGCGCCGCCGCCACCATCCCCGAGTACGGCAACCCGGCCGACCCCGCCGACGCGTCCGTGCTCATGGCCTACTCGCCGTACCACAACGTGCGATCGGGTACGGCGTACCCGGCGATCCTGCTGGAAGCGGGAGCCAACGATCCCCGCTGCCCGGCCTGGCACTCCCGCAAGTTCGCCGCCAGGACGCAGGCCGCCACCACCGGGTCCCATCCGGTCCTGCTGCGCGTCTGGTCCGACGCCGGGCACGGGGGGACGAGCTGGAGCACGGTCGTCGCGCAGCAGACGGACTGGCTGGCGTTCGTCATGCGGGAGCTGGGCCTTCGCCAAACCGTGTCCTGACATGACCGCCATCAAGGGTCAGCTCCGGGAACTGACCGATCTGGTGGTGCAGGAGTATCGGAGGGCGCGCACGGGAGGAAATCCGGAGTGACGCGGTAATCGGGGGGCGTTCGGAGGGACTACTGGGTGTGGACGATCCCGAAGAACGATTCACCGAGCTCTACGACCGGCATTACCGCAGCGTACTCGGCTATGCCCTGCTGCGGGCCGAGCGTGACACGGCCGAGGACGTCTCCAGCGAGACGTTCCTCGTGGCCTGGCGGCGGCTCGACCAGCTGCCCGAGCCGCCGCTGCCGTGGCTGCTCGGCGTGGCCAGGAACCTGCTGGCCAAGCAGCGCGACTCGCACCATCGGCGCCAGGCGCTGGTCGATCGGATAGCCGCACTCAGCGGGGATCAGGTGGGCGGGGACGTCGCCGAGCACGTCATCGACAGGGAGACGGCCCTGGCCGCGCTGTCGGGCCTGCCGGAGCAGGACGTGGAGGCGATGGTGTTCGCCACCTGGTACGGCCTGCCGCCCGAGCAGGCGGCCGCCGTCATGGGGTGTTCGGTCCGCACGTACAACGTCAGGCTGCACCGCGCCCGCAAACGCCTGAACCAGGCGCTTCGCCTCGAGGTCCGCAGCACCCGATGAGGAGGATGAGATGACCGACCGCATGTTCGCCCACCTCAGGCCGGCGAAGCTCGACGAGCTCACGGAGGACGCCTACCGGCGGCGCCGCTCGGCCGACCTGGCCCGCGCCTTCGCCACGCCCCGGCAACCGCGTCGCTCGCGGCGGCCGTTCCTGCTGGTGGCGGGGACCCTGGCAGCGGGGCTCGCCGCGGCCGTCACCGTGGTGGCCGGCTCCGGTGAGAGCACCGCACCCTTGAAGGCCCCGCAGCCGCCGGTCGCCGCCCAGCCGGTCAGCGCCCGCTCCTTCCTGCTGGCGGCGGCCACGACCGCGATGCGGGAGCCGGCCGGGTCCGGCCGCTACTGGTACGTCCGCGAACGCACCTTCCAGAAGGTGCACAACGTGCCGGGCGAGTACCTGGCCGGGATCAAGGCCCTGGTCGCGGAGCAGGAGAAGGCCGAGCGGGACCTCAAGGGCGATCCCGAACGGCTCGCCGCGGCCAAGAAGGAGTTCGACCGGAAGGTCAAGGAGCTCAAGACGGCCGAGCTCCCGTACGTGGCGTACTCGGCCGACACCCGCGAGACCTGGCGGGCGATGAAGAAGGGCGAGCACGGCCGCTCGATGAGCGACCAGGACGTACGGGTCACGTTCGGCTCGCCCGACGACGAGGCGGCCTGGCGGGCGGCGGGCTCGCCCGAGCTGGTGGACCCCAAGGCCACGGCGCCGGTCCGCATCGCCGACCGGATCCTGTCCATCGACAACCCGAGCCTGACCCTGCAGAACGTGCGCGACCTGCCCACCGGCGAAGCCGGGCTGCGGCGGGAGCTGGACGCCCTCTGGAAGCGCAGCCCGAACATGGTGCACGCCGACAAGCCGACCTACCTCTGGCAGACCGGGGTGGACCTGATGACCGCGCCGATCAGGCCGGGCACCCGGTCCGCGCTCTTCAAGATCCTGGCCGACCAGCCGGGCATCGCATCGCAGGGAGAGTCCTCGGACGCGCTGGGGCGCACCGGGGTCGCCCTGTCCGCGCCCTCGGCCGACGGTTTCGACTTCCGGCTGATCATCGACGGCGACACGGCCGAGCTGCTGCAGTACGAGGTCGTGGAGAAGGGGCAGCCGCTGCTGCGGGTGGCACTGGAGCAGATGGGCTGGAGCGACTCGCCCGACCAGCGGCCGAAGGGGTGACGGCGCCCTCCTGACTGCTCAGCCGAGCCGCACGGTGACGGTCCTCGAGGCGCCCTCCTGACCGCTCAGCCCGCCGAACGTGAGCGTGGAGCCGGTCAGGCGGGCGCCGCCGCCGATCAGCCCGGCCACCGGCCGCGCCCACGTCACGGCCAGCTCGTCGAGGTCGCACCGGGGATCCGACACGGTCACCGTGGCCGTGCCGCCGCCTTCGCGCACCAGCACCGCGCAGGGCGCGGAGGCGGCCAGGCCGCCGGCGGTCCCGGGCTGCCAGAAGTTGGCCGCGATGTTCCCCAGTGAGGGCACGTGGACGGCCTGGACGCGGGCGGTGTTGGCGAGCACGCGCACCCAGCCGGGGTCGGCGGCCCTGCGGCCGGTCTCCTCCTGGCTCGCGCCGGGCAGGAGCAGGTAGACGTATCCGGCCGAACGGGGATCGACGCCGTGCTCGAGCCAGAGCGTCACGTAGTCGCGGGTCGCGCCGCCGCCGGTGCGGCGCTCGCGCAGCGTGCGGAACGGCCGGCGAACGACGTAGCCGCCGTGGCCTTCCAGGTGCGCCCAGCCTTCCTGGACCGTCAGAGCAGCGCTGGTCCTGCGGTTGTCCACGACCGTCTCGACGGGCACGCCGTCCTCCGCGGTGATGCCCGCGCCGAGGCACACGATCGCGTCGTCGAGGAAGAACCAGGACTTGAACGCCTCCAGCGTGCTCTCCAGCCCGTTCAGGTGCTGGCCGACGGTCGCGTATGTGCCGTCGGTGGCCCCGCCGACCCAGCGCCCCGGCGGGCACGTGTCGCCCCATGCCTCGCCCGCGCCGTCGGGCAGCCTGCGCGTGGAGACGGTCGTGCCGGGCAGCCGGTAGGGGTCCACGGTGGGCCAGAAGGAGTCGGAGTACTGGTCGCCGTGGCCCTCGGCCCACCAGTAGAGCATTCCCGAACCGGTGTGCCAGCCGCGCGGGTTCTCGCCGTTGCCGTGCTCGTAGTGGCCGATCCTGGCCGAGGCCATGCTGAGCGCCGCGCACCAGCCCGGCCTGCGGTGCACGGCCCTGGCGCTCATCGGCAGCAGCCGGTGCCCGACGGGCTCCGGCGCCGCGGGCACGGCGTCGTCGTCCATGATCGCGGCCAGCCGGGCGTGGAACGCGGGCTCGGGATGCGCCGGCATCGGCCGGTACGTGTCGCGTGCCGCCCAGCCCTTGACCATGGCCTGCCAGCGGGCCCGCTCGGCGGCCGGGGCGCTCTCACCCAGCAGCAGAACCGCCGCGGCGATCTCCCGCCCCTTCTCGTGGTCGCCGAACGGCCTCCTGCCGACGCCCCTGCCGCGGACCAGGTCCATGCAGGCGCCGTCCAGGACGAAGGGCGCGAACGACCGCTCGACCATGTCGAACACGTTCTGGTCGGAGACCTCCCAGGGCGAGCCCCTGAGCACCGCGAACAGCGTCGCCAGCCCCGACAGCAGCGTCACCCCGTAGGCACCCTGGTAGGGCACGTACGTGTGCTGGATGAACGACCCGTCCCGGTAGAACCCGTCGCCGTCCCGGACGAGCCGGAAGACCGGCGCGAGCGCGGAGACCGCCAGCGCGGCCCTGCCGTGGTCGGACCCGAGCATGGCCCGCAGCAGCATCACCACGCACAGGTCCACGCGGTTGGCCCCGGTGCTGGTGCCGCTGTAGTCGCCGAGCCGGCTTTCGGGGACGAAGTGGTCGACCGCCTCCCGCAGCGCCGCGCTCTGTGGTTCGGGCAGCCCGACCAGTACGGCCGTGTCGAGCAGCGCCTTCGGCACGCCGATCTGCCAGTGCCACCAGTTGCCCACCGCGTCGGCGTCCGCCGCGTACACGTGTCGCCGGTAGTGGTCCACGCCTGCCACGACGGCCGCCGCCAGGCCCGGATCGCCGGTCAGGCCGGTGCCCTCCAGCACGTACGCGTGCGCCATGTCACGCAGCCGCCGCGGCGTCGCCACGAAGGAGGGGAACGCCTGGTCCGGCCAGAGCGAGGCCCGGCCGGGGGCCATGGTGTCGCGACAGCGGGCGGCCCTCCTGCCCAGCTGGGCCAGCCAGGTCCGGTACGGCTCCGCCGCCGGGTCGTACCCGGCCCCCGCCGTCACCTCCCGCCAGCGGCGGCGTAATCGTAGGAACGAGTCGTCGGGCGTGTGCGCCGCCTCGGCGGGCACCAGCGCACCGACCGCCCCGGCCGCGGTCACGCCGCCGAGCCGCAGGAACGAGCGCCTGGTTGGCCGGTGCACGTCTCGATTATCGGGCTGCCCCGGCGCAGGGCCGTGAGCGCCCCGCCGTCAGAGGGGGAGCACGGACCCGAACCGCTTGATGGTCCTGATGATCGGCGCGGTCTCGATGTGCCCGATCGCGGGCAGCGCGCCCAGGCTCTCGGTCAGGTAGCGGTAGAACGCCGTGTCGTCGTCGCACACGACGTTGGCGATCAGGTTGGCGGGGCCCGTCGTCGCGCCCACGAACGCGACCTCCGGATGCCCGGCCAGCGCCCGCCCGGTCGCGTCCAGCTCGGCCGGCGGCACCGACATCCACAGCTGTGCTTCGACCCGCTTGCCCAGCAGCGCGGGGAGCACGTCGAGGTGGAAGAAGATCGAGCCCGCCGCGCAGAGCTGATCCATGCGGCGCCTGACCGTCGACTCCGACCAGCCTGTCGCCGCCGCCAGGTCCGCGTAGCCCGCGCGGCCGTCCCGCGACAGCGCCTCCAGCAGCGCGTCGTCGCCGGGGCCAGGAGTGATCGGCTCCTCACCGCCATGACGGGCGAACCCGCGTCCCGCCTGCAGCGCCGCCTCCTGCTCGGGCGACAGCACGGCCATCCCCGTCCAGCCCACCCAGCCGCCGGCGAACATGTGGATGCTCCTGTGCGCCGTGACCGACAGCACGCGATCCGTCCGCGCCAGCCTGCCCAGCAGCAGCGACTGGCGCTCCTTCGCCGTGCGCTGGATCGTGGTGCAGGAGATCTCGGTGCCGCCGGACAGCAGGTGCACCCAGAACGTGTCGGGGCGCCGGCCGAGCGCCTCGGCGATCGAGACCGCCGCGTCAGGCGTGCACCGCAGCCTTATCGCCCATGACTCGTATCCGACCCGCCGCCCGTCCACGACGCCGACCACCAAAACGCCAAGATCCGCGCATTGACTGGCGAATATCAGCAGGCAGGCTCGACCGTAGTCGCCATGACCCAGACCTCCGAGGCGACGACGACCAGCTGGTGGCCCCTGGTGGCCGCCTGTCTCGGCGCCTTCATGCTTCTCGTCGACGTGACCATCGTCATGGTCGCCCTGCCCCATATCACCGCCGATCTCGGCATGACATTCACCGGCATCCAGTGGTTACTGGACGGCTACGCGCTGGCCCTGGCCGCCCTGCTGCTCGCCGCCGGCTCCTTCGCCGACCACGCCGGACGGCGGAAGGTCTTCCTGGGGGCGCTGGCCGTGTTCGCGCTGGCCTCCCTGGCCTGCGGCCTGGCTCCCAACGGCGGCGTGCTCCTGGCGGCGCGCGTGGTCCAGGGCGCGGGCGGGGCCGCCATGATGGCGACGACCCTGGCCGTCATCAGCGCCACCTACCACGGCAGGCAGCGCGGCATCGCGTTCGGCGTGTGGGGCGGCGTCAACGGCGCCGCCGCGGCCGTCGCACCCGTGCTCGGCGGCCTGCTCACCGAGCACCTGCACTGGCGGGCCATCTTCCTGGTGAACCTGCCCATCAGCCTGGCCGCCGGCTGGCTCACCCTGCGCACGGTCGAGGAGTCGCGCCTGCCCGGGAAGGGCCGGCTCGACTGGCCGGGCATGGTCACGTTCACGGTCGCCGCGGGCGCCCTCACGTACGGGCTCATCGAGGCCGGGCAGCACGGCTGGACGGCGGCGCAGGCGCTCGTGCCGCTGGCCGGGGCGGCGGTGGCGCTCGCGGCCTTCGTCGCCATCGAGACGCGCAGCGCGCACCCCATGCTGGACCTGCGGCTGTTCGCCAACCAGTCGTACAGCGGGATCATGGCAGGGGCCATGCTGCTGATGCCGGCCGCGTTCGCCTGCTTGGCCTTCACCTCGATCTGGCTGCAGGGGGTCCTCAGGCTCGGTCCTGTGGACGCGGGGCTGGCGCTGACGCCGATGGCCGCCACCTCCCTGGTGGTCTCGGTGGCCGTCTCGCGCCTGTTCCCCCGGCTGCCCGCCCGCGCCGCGATCGGCTGCGGGCTGCTGCTGATCGGCGCGGGCGCGTTGCTCCAGGGCATGCTCGACCAGCACTCGACCTCGATCGCGCTGGCACCGGGACTGGTCGTGACGGGCCTCGGCGTGGGACTGGCCCTCCCGCCGCTCAACTCCGCTGTCATGCTGTACGTGCCGCCGCAGCGCGCGGGCATGGCCGCGGGCACGGTCAACACGGTCAGGCAGCTCGGCTACGCGCTCGGCATCGCCGTGCTCGGCATCCTGTACCAGGGCGACCCGGCCCCGTACGCCGCGCTGAACGACGTCTACCGGGCGAGCGCCGCCACGGGCCTGGTCGCGGGCCTGCTGGTGCTGGCGGTGGTCCGTCCAGGCAGACGCGGGTGAGATCTCAGACCAGCCGCCGGATCTCCCCGTACGCGCGGTAGAACCCGCCGCGCCCGGCCGAGCGCAGGCCATCGACGAGGTAGCGGGCTCCCGGCTCACGGATGTCCTTGGGGAACTGCACGTTCCAGGACTCGTAGCCGGGGCTGACCACGCGGACCCGCAGCCGCTGGCCCTCCTGGAAGCACTCCACCACCACGCCTTCGCCCGCGTCGGTGGCGGTCTCCAGCGTGACCGACGGCTCGACCGCCTGCAGCGAGGCCGCCGCCTTGACGTCCAGCGGCTGCGGCACGCTGCCGGCGCGGGCCGCGGTGATGGCCGCCTCACTGGCGTCGATGCAGGCCAGCGAGCCGTCGGTGGTGACGATGTAGAGCCGGTCGTCCAGGAACTGCATGGAGAACGCGGAGCCGCAACCGGTGTCCAGCTTCCACAGCCGCTCGCCCGAGGCGTCGAAGCAGTAGACCGACGACCCGTTGTCGCCCGCGAAGACGTGGCGGCCGCCCGGCGAGGTGGCGCAGGAGTAGACGGCGCCGTCGCACCGGTAGACGGCCTCGATGTGGCCGTCGTCCTTGGCCAGGCGGATCACGCTGCCCACGGAGCCGCGGGCGGTGCCCGCGTAGACGGAGTGGGCCTCCTGCCAGCCGAACAGCACCTGCTCGCGGAGGTCGGTCTGCCAGACGGGCGTGCCGTCCTGCGCGTCGAAGCAGGCGACGCCCTTCGAGTGCCCGTGGTAGACGGAGTCGTCGTCGCACCTGACCATCCAGGCGGAGTCGCCCCTGCCGTTGCGCGACCACTGGGACTCGTCCTCGTAGTCGATCATGGTGACCCCACCGGCGCGGTCGGAGACGCCGAGCATGCCGTCGTGGATGTCGAGCCAGTAGATGTCCACGTCCTCGGCGATCTCGTACGCGGCCCTCGGAGCCTTGCCGCTCAGGTCGTACACGCGGCCGTCGTCGCAGCCCGCGTAGATCCAGAAGTCGTCGGCCACGATGCACTTGACGCCGTCCGGGAGCCTGAAGCGGCCGGTCACGGTGCCGGAGTGGGTGACGGTGTAGACGTCGCCGCGCTGGTTCCCGACCCAGCAGCGCTCGCCGTCCACGAAGATGCCGAACGCCGACGCCCCGCTGTCGAAGCGCCACAGGACGGGGGCCCGCTGGACGGTCGGGCGGGTGCTGGGGGTGGACCTGGAGGTGACGCCGGCGGTGGCGCTGGGGGTGGCCGCGGGGATGATGGCCCTGCGGGTGACGGCCCGGCGCCTGCGCATTCCGCGTACCGCCGGCGCGTACCCCTTGCGGGCCTTCTCGCTGATCTTCTTGGCCGCCGCGGCCTGGGCCTTGGCCTCGGTGGGGAAGTCAGTGACCTTGGTCTGGCCGGCCTCGCCGATGCGCCCGTAGGTGATGGTGACGCTGGTGCCCGCCACGGTCACCTCGTAGAACTTGTGCGATCCGCCGCCGTCCTCCGACAGCTCCAGGTAGGTCATGTCCGTACTTCTCCCGTCTTGATCAACTGATCGGGAGAGTAGAGGACGGCGGCGACAAATCGCAGGTCTTACTTGTCGTACTCGTACGCTCCCGCGTCCACGGCGCCGTCACTGCCGTCGATCGCCCGGCCGGTCACGTCCATGTCGTTGAACTTCTTGATGCCGAGGTCGATGGCCGGGCTGCCGGCACGCAGGCTCAGCGGGTGGTCCGGGTCCGTGAGGTTGAACCGCGGGTCGGCCGTGACGTTGTTCGTGCCGCCCATCTGGTGCTGGCGGGCGCCGAAGAACACGTTGTGGTGGCTGTCGGTGACGTTCGGGCCGTAGGCGGTCTTCCACACGGCCTGGATGATGTTCTGCGACATCGACAGGTGGGCGTTGGTGCAGCCGGCGTCGCAGACCACGCCCTGGGACTCGGCCTGGGTCAGGTACACGGTGTTGTTGCGGAACACGGTGCCGAACACGGGTCCGTTCGGGTCCGGGTCCTGGCCGGGCTCCTGCGGGCCGCGGGTCACCAGGGCCGCGCCGGTCTTGGGGCCGGTGATCACGTTGTACTCGAAGACGTTGCCCGAGGTGCCGTCGGGGTCGGCGGGGCTGCCGTCCGGGAGGACCTCCCTGCTGGTGCCGAGCTCGGTGAAGGTCTCGTTGTCCACCGCGATGTTGTGGTGGATGTAGTTGTCGGAGCCGAGGAAGATCTCCACGGCCGCGCCGTCCATCCCGTAGTCGTAGCTGGACGCGATCGAGCCGCGCATCTCGTTCCAGCCGATGTTGGAGTTGTCGCCCTGGACGAGGATCGCGAACGCGCCCGAGTCGTCATTGCGCGGCTCCTCGGTGTTCTTGCTCATGTGGTTGTTGTCGACGAACTCGTTGGCCGTCACCGCGGTGTTGAGCGCCTTGGGCGCGATGTAGACGCCGGCCGCGGCGCCGGTGATGTAGTTGCGCTCGACGACGTTGTCGTTGCCCGTCACCTTGACCCCGGCCCACTCGCAGCGGCCGTCGTCCTGGGGCAGGCCGATCTGCAGGTTGAGGACCTCGATCTCGGAGCCCGCCAGGTCCACGCAGGCCTCGGTGTGCCCCGCGACGATCGGTCTGGCGCCGCTCGTGCCGTACGCGTCAACGACGATGTTCGATTCGGTGATACTGAGCTGCTGCCCCTTCCACATGCTGCCGCGCTTCAGCAGCAGCTTGGAGCCGGCGGCCAGGTTCGCCGTCGACGCCTTGGTGAGGGTCTTCCACGCGGTGGCCTCCGTGGTGCCGTCGGCGGAGTCCTTGCCGTTGACGGAGTCCACGTAATGGGCGGGGACGGCCGCCGATGCGGTGCCCGTGGCCACGGTCGTGGTGAGCGTGGTTGCGGCGAGCGTGAGTGCCGCCGCCGTCGCGCCGGTCCGCAGGTTCCAGCCTGACATTCAGCCTCCAGAACTGGCCGGGGCTCCGTCCTCGACGAAGATCATCCCCAGCTTGCGGCTGACACCTTAACCGGCTTCTGTCCGAAAGTCCCGATTTTTCCTGACATTTAATCCCGGCTACTTTACGTCCCCGCTCTCAGCGGCACCACGTTCCCGGTCGCCCCGCTCCGCGGCAGCGCGAACCAGGTCGCCTTGCCGACCAGGTCGGGATGCGTGACGTAGCGCTGAGGGTGGCAGCCGTAGAAGCCGTCGGAGAGCCGGGCGATGATCCGCAGCCCGCGCCCGTGCTCGGCCCCCACGTCCGGCGGCGACGGCTGCGGCAACAGCGGACTGCTGTCCACGACCAGGCACATGATCTCCCTGGCGTCGACGTGCAGGGCCAGTTCGTACGGCCCGTCGCCGTACATGAGGGCATTGGTGATCAGTTCGCTCACCATGAGGACGGCGTCGTCAACGAGATCCGAACAAAGGGAGAGTGCCGACAATTCATCGCGGATGATCGCTCTTGCGTGACCAACCGTCCGGGCGTCGTCGTGCAGCGGCCAGGCGTACTGCATCCGGCTCCGACGAGCTGATCGCAGCAAGGTCATGGCATCTCTTTCCTGTGTTTCCCGGGCTTCCCGGACCGAGGGGCAGCGAATACGCGTTTCGCTCAACAAGAGGACCTGCCTATGAGTTGACGTACACGGCTGTCGAAACGTGTACGCACGAAGAAGGCTTTTGGGTCGAATCTTCGGTGAGAAATCGCCATTCTTTTTATCCGCCGCCCGAAACGACGGGTATGGGCAGTGCCATGAGCAGTGCTGAAGAGAACACGCGCAAGGACGACACCCAGCCGGCCCCCGACGCGGCCCCCAACACCGCCCGCCGGCGAGGCCGGCGTGGGGAGCCGCCTCCGAAGCCCAAGCCCGCCGGGATGAAGGCGCTGGAGCAGGCGCTGTCCAAGGCGGGCAAGGAGTTGAAGGACCTCACCTGAGCGCGGCTGCGAGCAGGGACCAGAGGCGGGACGGAGTCAGGGGGACGCCGGTGATCCGGTCGGCGATCTCCGGGAGGGCGGCGGCGACCGCGTTGGCGATGGCGGCCGGTGGGCCGATCGTGCCCGCCTCCCCGACGCCCTTCATGCCGCCGGGGGTTATCGGCGAGGGGGTCTCCAGCATCACGACCTCGATGTCCGGCACCTCGCGCGTCGTCGGCAGCAGGTAGTCGGTGATGGGCTGGCCTTCGGGGGTGTAGACGATCTCCTCGGTCAGCGCCATGCCGATGCTCTGTGCCACTCCGCCGCGGAGCTGGCCCTCCACCACGGCCGGGTTGACCAGCACGCCCGCGTCGTTGACGACCCAGTAACGCTCCACCTCGACGGCCCCGGTCTCCGGGTCCACGGCCACGGCGGCCGCGTGCGCCCCGTAGGCGAACGTGTAGTCGGCCGGGTCGTAGCTGACCCGTTCCTCCAGGCCGGGTGCGGCTCCGTCCGGGAGGTCCCAGCCGCGCCACGCCGACGTGGCGAGCTCCCGCAGGGTGACCGACGCCGCGGGGTCGCCCTTCACCCGTACGGAGCCGTCGGCGATCTCCAGGTCGTCGGGGGCGGCCTCCAGCCGGTGCGCGGCGAGCGCCATGAGCTTGCCGCGCAGTTGGTCGGCGGCCCGGGTGAGCGCCCCGCCGCCGACCGCGAGCGAGCGGCTCGCGATCGCCCCGATCGACGAGTACGGCGTGGTCGCCGTGTCCCCCAGCACCACCCGGACCCGCTCGATCGGCACCCCCACCCGGTCGGCCGCCAGCTGGGCCAGCGCCGTCTCGATGCCCTGCCCCATCGAGACCACCCCGGACGACACGACCACGGACGCGTCCTGCTCCATCCGCAGGACCACCGTCTCGTAGCCGCCCGCCTGGATCGCGGTGGCCTTGAGGTCCATCGAGGGGCCCATGCCGGTGCTCTCCACGTGGCAGGAGTAGCCGATGCCGCGCCTGCGGCCGTCGGCCTTCTCGACGGGCGTGACCAGGTCGCGGAGGGTCCGCAGGGCGAGCGGGTAGTCGCCGGAGTCGTAGCGCTGGTAGACGCGCGTGGTGTACGGCAGCTCGTCGGGCCCCAGCATGTTCCGCAGCCGCAGCTCGATCCGGTCGATCCCCAGCCTGCGTGCTGCCTCGTCGATCAGCCGCTCCCTGGTCAGGGTCGCCTCCGGCTGGCCGAATCCCCGGTAGGAGCCGGTCGGCGTGGTGTTCGTGACGACGCCGCGCACGCGTACCGCCACCCGGTCGAACCGGTACGGCCCGGGCAGCAGCGTGGCCGTCACCGCGAAGGTCGAGATTCCGACGTTGGAGGGATGGGCGCCTACGTCACCGATCACGTCGGCGTGCAGCGCCAGGAACCGCCCGTCCTCGGCGAGCGCCAGCCGCGCCCGGTGCACGGCCGCCCGTGCCGGCAGCGTGGCGAACAGCCGGTCGCCCGGCGACTCCGACCAGCTCACCGGCCGGCCCAGGCGCATCGCGGCCAGGCAGATGAGGGCCTCGTCGGGATAGACGTGCTCCTTGGCGCCGAACCCGCCGCCCGTGTCGCCGCTGATCACGCGTACCCGGTCGTGGGAGAGCCCCAACGCGTCCGCCAGGTGCTCGCGCACGTGGTGGGGCGCCTGCGAGGAGATGTGCACGGTCAGCTCGTCGCCGGCGTACGAGGCCACCACGCCGCGCGGCTCCAAGGGGTACGGCGAGACCCGCCCCATCGTGAACGTCATCTCGACCACGTGCGCGGCCTGCTCGGCGAAGGAGGCCCAGTCCGCGTCGCCCAGCGTGAAGTCGGTGAGCACGTTCGTGCCCCACTCGGGGTACAGCAGCGGCGCCCCCTCCTCCATCGCCCGCTCCGTCCCGACCGCCGCGGGCAGCTCGTCCAGCGAGAGATCGACGAGCTCGGCGGCGTCCCTGGCGGCCTCGGGCGTGCGGGCGACGACGACGGCGAGGGGCTGGCCCACGTACCTGATGGCGTCGTCCAGCACCGGGAAGGACGTCATGCGCTGGCCGGGGGCCAGGCTCACGCAGGGCAGGCTCAGCCCGGCGGCGTCGGCCGGGGTGATGACGTCGAGCACGCCCTCGACCGCCCAGGCCGCCTTGGCGTCGCAGCCGACCAGGCGCCCGTGGGCGATGGGGCTGCGCACCACGTACGCGTGGAGCGTTCCGGGCAGGCGCACCGCACCGACGTACCTGCCTTTTCCGGTCAACAGCCTGGCGTCTTCCCGTCGCGGCGTCCTGGCGCCGACATAAGGCTCACCCATGGTCCCGATACTGAGCGCACCCCGCCGACCTGTCGAGGACCACCACCCCCCGCCGTGGGCGTCACACGACCTCGAAGGCCGCCATCATGGCCATGTCCTCGTGCTCCAGGTTGTGGCAGTGCAGGACGTACCGCCCGCGATAGTCGGTGAAGCGGGTGACGATCTCGACGGTCTGCGCGTCGCGCAGCTCGACGGTGTCCTTCCACTCGGGCGGCCCCTTCGGGCGCTCGCCGTTGACCGTCAGCACCTGGAAGTGGTCGAGGTGCAGGTGGACCGGATGGGCGACGTCGCTGGTCAGCCGCCAGACCTCGATGTCGCCGAGCCGGGGCCTGGCCTCCATCCGCTTGGCATCGAACGGCTTGCCGTTGATCAGCCAGCCCATGCCCCCGTTGCTGAACTCGAAGTCCCGCGTCACCTTCGCCCTGCCGGGGTCGAGCGGCTCGACCGTGGACAGCCGCGCGGGCACCGATGACTCGTCGGTCTCGTCCCGGTCCACGGCGAACCGCATGACCTTGCCCTGCGCCCCCTCCCCCGCCAGGTTCCGCAGCTCGACCTGCTGACCCAGCCGGTACGCGGAGAAGTCGATCACCACGTCGGCCCGCTCGCCCGGGGCCAGCCGGAGCTGCCGCACCGTGCGCGGCTGGGCCAGCAGCCCGCCGTCGGTGCCGATCTGGATCATCGGCCCGCCCGTCGCCAGCTCGTACGCCCGGGCGTTGGAGGCGTTGCACAGCCGCAGCCGGTACCGCGCCCTGGAGACCCGCAGCTCCGGCCACGGCGCCCCGTTGACCAGGATCACGTCCCCGAGCACGCCCCCCATGTACGCCTCCCGCACCCCGGGCCGGCCCTCCAGACCGGGATACAGCATCGTCCCGTCGGCCTCGAACGACCGGTCGCAGATCAGCAGCGGCAGGTCGCGTTCGCCCGCGGGCAGCGGCAGCGCCTCCTCCTCCGCGTCCCGTACCAGGAACATCCCGGCCAGGCCGCGCCAGACCTGCGGACCCGTGTAGTCCATGCGATGGTCGTGGTACCAGAGCGTGGCGGCCCGCTGCTCCAGCGGGAACACGTACTCGCGGGACGCCCCCGGCGCCACCAGGTCGGTGGGGAAGCCGTCGGACTCCGGCGGAGTGTGCCCGCCGTGCAGGTGCAGGACGGTCGGCTCGCTGAGCTGGTTGACCAGCTTCACGACGGTTCGCCGCCCGCTGCGTGCCTCGATGGTCGGGCCGGGGAACGTGCCCCCGTACCCCCACACGCGGGTACGCAGGCCGGGCAGTACCTCCACCTCGGCCGCCCGCTCGGTCAGCTCGTAGAAGTCGGCCCCGCCCGCGCTGCGCACCGGCTTGGCCACCTCGGGGACCGGCAGCGGCACCGCGAACGGTTTGGGGAGCGGCGCCCGGCTGGTCAGGAGCTGCGGCTGCGGGGTCCCGGCGATCAGCGAGCAGCCGGGCACCCCGGCCATCGCCACCGCGCCCAGTCCCAACAGTCGCAGCGCGTCGCGTCGTGTGGGGGTCATGACCGCGACATGACCCGGTTGAGCTGCTCAGCGCCGCCGTGGAACATCAGCACCCCCAAGGGCACGTGCAGGACCTTCAGCCCGGCGACTCCGAGGATCGCCTGCACCACCGTGGCCACCAGGAGGATCACCGCCGGAAGGATGAACGTGCTCTTCCCACCGCCGGGCCAGCGGACGAGGACCGCCACGACGACATGGACGACCCCTATGACGAGCAGGGCGACGGCCGTGGCCATGTGCAGCGCCCGGCCGCCGGGCGTGGAGAGCAGCAGGCCCGCCGCCACCGCCTGGAACAGCAGCGCGACGACGTGCAGCAGCGCCACGGCCTTGAGCACCCACATGGGCCAGGTCGCCGGCCGGACGGCAAGGGTCTGTTGTGCGGTCATGATCGATCTCCTGTGAATGCCGAGGCGGTGATGAGGGTCTCCATGCGTTCCATGGCCGAGGCGGCGGCGAACGCGCAGAGCCGTACCAGGTCCTCGTCCGTCCTGGAGCCGCGCCAGGCGGCCACGTCGGCGTCGGTCACCCGGTACGGCGCGAGCGCGACGAGCAGGGCCAGCCGGGTCCCGGGCCGCTCCCCGGCGGGCACGTCCGCGAGCGGTCCGTCCAGCCAGGCGCCGCCCATCGGCGGGTGCTCCCCGTCCCAGGCCGCGACCGCGTCGGTCACGGCGGCACGGGCGGACTCCCCGAGCAGTTCGCCGCCCGTCCTCGCCACGGCCCGGAGCGCGGCGTAGGCGGCGCCCACGGCCGTGCCCGCGCCCCAGGCGGGCTCCGGCAGCGCGGGCAGGTCCGCGACCAGCGGCAGGCTCGCGCCCGACGGCAGGCGCGTGCGCACGGCGCGCGACATCGCCCGGCCGCCCACGCTCCTGACCAGGCGCGACTTCTGGAGGTTCGCGGGGAGCAGGTTCTCGGTGAGCAGCGCCGAGGCGATGCGGTTGACGAAGTGGAAGGTCAGCGCCGTGCCGACGATCTCCGGCCCGGTCTCCGGCGTCCGCCGCCGCGACCTGGCCCAGGCCAGCAGTTCGGCGTGCCGGGGATCGTCGGGCGTGCCACCGGCGGCGATGGTCTCGGCGAGCCGGTGGTCGCCGGTCGCGTGCAGCAGCGTCGTGTGGGCGGCCACGCAGAACGGGCAGCGGTTGGCCATCGACACGCCCAGCGCCACGACCTCCCTTGCGGTTCTGGACTCGCCACCGGCCAGCAGCGACTCGCGCAGCATGGCCCAGGTCGCGGCGAGCACCTCCGGGGCGGGCGACAGGGTCAGGAAGACAGGCATACGCGCCATGCGGAAGTCGTCCGCGAGCTGCGCGTAGACCCGGGCCACCCGCCCGGTCGCGGCCTGCGGCTCGACCGGGGTGACGTAACGGAACTGGCCGGCCATTACCGGTCCTTCTCTTGGATCGTCTCCATAGCCGGACATCGTGGTCTTCTTCCGGCGCCAGGTCGTCGTGCCCGAGGAGGCTCCTCCGCCTACCGCCCCGGGCGCAGGATCGTGCGACGTACTTCGCCGGGAGTAGTGCCGAATTACGACCGGACGCCGAGGACCATGTCCGGACAGAGGCTCTAATGTGCAGGAATGACTGTTCTGAGCGAACGGCGGCCGCTCGCCCTGGACGGCGCGCTCGCCGCCGTCGTGGCCGTCATGCTCTCGGCGACCGTGCTGGTCACCCCGAAGGCGGGCGGCCTCGACCTGGCCGCCGTACTCGTCGGCTCGCTCGCCGTGGTCGCCTGGCGGCGGGCGCCTCTGGTCGCGCTGCTGGTCAGCACCGTCTGCATGCTCGTCTACTCGGTGCACGCCCAGCCGGGCCCGCCCGCCATGTTCCCCGTCCTGGTGGCGATCTTCGGGTCGGTACGTGCCGGCCACCGGCTCGCGCCGGCGCTGGCGGCAGCGGCGTTCCTGGGCGCCGGCCTGACGGTGAACCTGGCCAACGCCGGGGGGCAGGACCTCAAGGACGTCGTGCAGCAGACGGTGTTGCTGGTCGGCTGGTTCCTGACCGCGGGCGTGACGGCGACGGTCGCGCGGCACCGGCAGGCGTACGTGGAGCAGGCCGAGCAGCGGGCCGTCGAGGCCGAGCGCACCCGCGAGGAGGTCGCGCGCCGCCGCGCGGGCGAGGAGCGGCTCAGGATCGCCAGGGAGCTGCACGACTCGCTCACCCACAGCATCTCGATCATCAAGGTGCAGGCGGGCGTGGCCGTCCACCTGGCACGCAAGCGCGGCGAGGAGGTGCCCGGCGCGCTGCTGGCCATCCAGGAGGCCAGCGGCGACGCCATGCGCGAACTACGCGCCACGCTGGAGGTGCTGCGCGACTCCGACGCTCAGGAGGGCGAGGGCGACGAGACGCGGGCCAGCGGCCTCGACCGGCTCGACGACCTGGTGGAGCGGGCCCGCTCGACCGGCCTGCCCGCCACGGTGACGATCTCGGGGGTACGCCGGGAGCTGCCGCCCGACGTGGACCGGGCCGCGTACCGGATCGTGCAGGAGGCCCTCACCAACGTCTCCAGGCACTCGGGCGGGGCGGCGGCGTCGGTGCGTATCGACTACGGCGGTGAGGAGCTGGTCGTGCAGGTGGACGACGACGGTCAGGCGCGCAGGGACGCGCCGCCCGTGCCAGGCGTGGGCCTGCTCGGCATGCGCGAGCGCGTCACGGCGCTCGGCGGGCGGCTGCTGACCGAGCCCCGCCCGGAGGGCGGCTTCACCGTACGCGCGGAGCTGCCATTGGGGGAACCGGCGTGATCCGCGTACTGCTCGTGGACGACCAGGCACTCATCCGCGGCGGCTTCCGCGCGCTGCTGGAGGCCGAGGACGACATCGAGGTCGTGGCCGAGGCCGCGAACGGCGAGCAGGCCGTCGCCCTCGCCCTCGAGCACCTGCCGGACGTGGCGCTCGTCGACGTGCAGATGCCGGTGATGGACGGCATCGAGGCGACCAGGCGCATCGCGGCCGACGAGCGGCTGAGCGCGGTCCACGTCGTGATCCTCACCAACTACGGCCTCGACGAGTACGTCTTCAACGCGCTCAGGGCGGGCGCGGGCGGGTTCCTGGTCAAGGACACCGAGCCCGCCGACCTGCTGCAGGGCGTCAGGGTCGCGGCCCGCGGCGACGCGCTGCTCTCGCCCGCCATCACGCGCCGCCTGATCGGCGAGTACGTGGCCCGCCGCCCGTCGCCGGAACCGCA
The DNA here is from genome assembly GCF_040674955.1 of Nonomuraea sp. NPDC049695. Lineage (NCBI taxonomy): Bacteria > Bacillati > Actinomycetota > Actinomycetes > Streptosporangiales > Streptosporangiaceae > Nonomuraea > Nonomuraea sp. NPDC049695. The sequence continues at coordinate 135,964 of NZ_JBFANV010000007.1, forward strand.
GGGCCTCGACGTGCTCACCAACCGCGAACGCGAGGTGGCCGCCCTGGTCGCCCGCGGCATGTCCAACGACGAGATCGCCGCCCACATGGTCATCAGCCCGACCACCGCGAAGACACACGTCAGCAGGGCGATGACCAAGCTGGGGGCACGTGACCGCGCGCAGCTGGTGGTCTTCGCGTACGAATCGGGCCTGGTCACTCCGCGTAAGGGCTGACGGGAGGCGTGTGGTGAAATGAGCGCGTGAGCATCATTTCGCGCGGCTTCCACGGGCGGCGCAGACCCGACAGCGACCGGCTGCCGCCCGGGCAGTACCTGGTGGACGACTTCCCCGTGCTGTCCGCGGGACCGACGCCGCGGGTGCCGCTCGACCGGTGGGAGTTCGCCATCGACACGGAGGCGGAGCAGACGCACCGGTGGTCGTGGGAGGAGTTCCAGGCGCTGCCCATGGAGACGCCCACGGCCGACATCCACTGCGTGACCAAGTGGTCCAAGCTGGACACCACCTGGGAGGGTGTCTCGCTGGACGTGCTCTTCGAGGACGTCGAGACCGCCGCCGAATACGCGCTGATCCACTCGTACGGCGGCTACACCACCAACCTGCCGCTGGAGGACCTGCTCGACGGCAAGGCGTGGCTCGTGCACCGCTTCGACGGCGAGGACCTGGAGCCCCGGCACGGCGGCCCGGCCCGGCTGATCGTGCCGCACCTGTACTTCTGGAAGTCGGCCAAGTGGGTACGCGGCATCCGCCTGCTCAACGAGGACTGGCCCGGCTTCTGGGAGACGGCCGGCTACCACAACTACGGCGACCCGTGGCGCGAGCAGCGCTACGAGGGCGACTGACGTGCCGCCGCGCCTGGCCTGGCGGGCGGCCGAGCTCGTCGAGATCGCCGGGGAGAGCGCGACCGCGCGCACGCTGTGCTTCCGGGTGCCCGGCTGGCCGGGACACCTGCCCGGGCAGCACGTAGACGTGCGGCTGACGGCCGACGACGGTTACACCGCGCAGCGCAGCTACTCGCTGGCCGCGCCCGCCGACGGCGACTTCATCGAGCTGACCGTGGAGGCCTTCCCCGACGGCGAGGTGTCGCCGTACCTGACCGAGGTGATCGCGGTCGGCGACCAGGTCGAGGTCCGCGGCCCGGTGGGCGGCTGGTTCGTCTGGCGGCCGGAGAGCAAGGCGCCGGTGCTGCTGGTGGCCGGCGGGTCCGGCATCGTGCCGCTGATGGCGATGATCAGGGCGCGCAGGCAGGCGGGCAGCCGGGTGCCGTTCCGGCTGATCTACTCGCTGCGCGACCAGGACCGCCGCTTCTACGCCGAGGAGCTGCGCCGCCCCGATCCCGGGCTCGACGTCACCTACCTCTACACGAGGTCCGCGCCTGCAGGGGCGTCCCGTCCGGCGGGGCGGCTCCTGCTGGACGACCTGGCTGAAGGCGGCTGGCCCGCGACCTTCGAGCCCGACTGCTACGTGTGCGGGCCGACGGGGTTCGTGGAGGCGGCGGCCGACCTGCTGGTCGCGCTGGGCCATGCCCCCGAGCGCATCAGAACCGAACGTTTCGGCCCCACCGGGGGCGGCTGACAATGTGGGGACATCGTGGGAGCTGACATGACCGCAGAGCACCTCGACGGCAACGCGCTGGGCGGCCCGCTCGGCGAGATCTTCGCCGTGGACGTCACCGCCGCCACCGGCCGCTGCGCCGGCTGCGGCCTGACGGGCCCGGTCGCCTCGCTCCGCGTGTACGGCCCGGAGCCCGGCCTGGTGGCCCGCTGCCCCGGCTGCGACGAGGTGATCCTGAGGCTGGTACGCGGCCCCGGCACGGCCTGGCTCGACCTGCGCGGCACGGTGTCGCTCCGCGTTAACCTTCCCGACTGACCAGGTTTCTCCGTACGGGTGTGCCCGGGTGGGTACACTCGGGCACGTTCAACCGGCCGAGATCTGTACGGCGAGGCTCTTGGCCATGGGCGGCGGCCCTCGGCCCTGTCCCTCTGGAGTCACGTGAGCAGCGGGCTTGTCGACGCGCCGCCTTCCGAGCCGAGCGCGCCACCCCGGCGTCGCCGCCGCTGGCTGCGCTGGGTGATCGCGGTCACCGTGACCGTCGTCCTCCTGGTCGCGGGCGTCGCCGTGGGCGTGCTGGCGAAGCTGAACGGCAACGTCAAGCACATCGACGTCACCGACGACGACCTCGGCGCGACCCGGCCGCCCAAGGTCGCGGGCACCGCCATGAACGTCCTGGTCGTCGGCTCCGACCAGCGCGACGGCAAGAACGCCAAGTACGGCCGCCACATCGCGGGCGAGCGCACCGACACGATCATGCTGGTCCACGTGTCGTCCAAGCGTGACGGCGCCATGGTCGTCAGCTTCCCGCGCGACTCGCTCGTCCAGCTGCCCGCCTGCCGCGCCACCGGTGCCCTGCCGGGCCAGCGGCCGCACCTCGGCATGATCAACGAGTCGTTCAACTCCGGCGGCATCGCCTGCACCTGGAAGACGATCGAGTCGCTCACCCACATCCGCATCGACCACTTCGTGAAAGTCGACTTCACCGGCTTCAAGAGCATGGTGAACGCCGTCGGCGGCGTCGAGGTCTGCCTGCCCGAGCCGGTGAACGACAAGAAGGCCCTGCTGCACCTGCCCGCCGGGCGGCAGACGCTCAACGGCGAGCAGGCGCTCGGCTACGTACGCGCCCGCTACAGCATGGGCGACGGCTCGGACATCGGGCGCATCCAGCGGCAGCAGATGTTCATCGCGTCGATGGTCAAGAAGGCGATGAGCGGCGAGACGCTCACCGACCCGGCCAAGCTGCTCGGCATCCTGGACGCGGGCACCAAGGCGGTGACCACCGACCGCGGCCTGACCTTCGGCGTCATGAAGGACCTCGCGACCAGCCTCCAGGGTCTCGACGCCGGGCACATCCGTTTCATCACCACGCCGTGGCACTACTCGCTCACCCAGCCGGGCCGGGTCGAGTGGGTGCAGCCGCAGGCGGGTCGGCTGTTCCAGATCGTGGCCAAGGACGAGAGCGTCCAGGGCGTCAAGGGCGGACAGGCCAAGGTGGGCCGTACGAAGATCCAGATCGAGCTGCGCAACGGCACCTGGCGCAGCGGCCTCGGCACCCAGGTGGCGGCCTTCCTGGAGCAGCGCGGCTACCACATCTCCAAGATCGGTGACTCGGCCCGCAAGCCGCAGCCCAAGACCACCGTCCTGTACGGGCCCAACGGCGAGACCCGCGTGCCCACGCTCACCGACGACCTGCTCTCGGCTGTCACGCGCAAGGTCGAGGGGGCGCAGACCAACCGGCTGGTGCTGGTGATCGGCGACGACTGGAAGGGCCTGAAGCCCCTGCGCGCGGACGACACGGAAGCCCTCAAGGGCTTCGACGCCACCCACGACACCTGCGCCACCTGACCCCGTCGCCCCGCGCGCGCCGCACGACAGGCCACGTGCGCCCGCACGACCGCCCAGCGCGGCATGAAACTACGCGAAGAGCACCGAGAGGGCGGCGAGGGCGTCCACGACCTGGTGGGCGTCCGGTGTGGCGGCCGGGTCGAGCAGCCACTGCAGCAGCAGCCCGTCCGAGATGGCCACCAGCACCGACACGATGACCTCAGGCGCCATCGGCAGCTCGACGCCCAGCTGAGCGACCGCCCGGCGCACCATGTCGGCGCCCACTTCGCGGCAGCGCGCGTAGGAGTCGGCCAGTCTCTCCCGCAGCGCGGCCTCGCGCAGCGCCGCCGGATAGGACTCGACGTAGAGCACGAGCTGCGGCCGCAGCTCCCCGAACACGTCGACCAGCTCCGTCATGGCCCGCTCCAGCATCTCCCTGGGGCTGCTCGGCCCCGCGGAGAACATCGACCGCTCCACCCGGGCGATCCACTGGTCGAAGAACCCGGCGATGGCCTCGTGGAGCAGCGCCTCCTTGCTGCCGAAGTGGTAGCTGATCCTGTTCGACGAGATCCGCCGCCGCCGGGCCGCGCCTGGAGGCACCGACGTGCTCGGCCGCCTGCTGGACACCGACCTGGCCGACCAGGAGATCCGCGACGAGCTGATCACCATGCTCGTCGCCGGGCACGAGACCACCGCCACCGGACTGGCCTGGGCGTTCGAGCGCCTCCTGCGCATGCCCGAGGTCCTCGAACGGCTGCCGGACGACGAGGCCTACCTCGACGCGGTGGTCAAGGAGGTGCTGCGGGTCAGGCCCGTCGTCTATGAGGCGCCGAGACTGCTCGACGCCCCGCTCGAACTGGGTGGGTACAAGATCCCGGCGGGATGGTACGCCGGACCGTACATCCCGCTCGTGCACCGCGACCCGGCCGCCTTCCCCGAGCCCGACGAGTTTCGCCCTGAGCGCTTCCTGGACGGCCCCCAGAACAGGGCCCAGAACAGGGCATGGATGCCGTTCGGCGGCGGCCGGCGCTTCTGCGTCGGCGCGCAGCTGGCCCTGCTGGAGATGCGCGTCATCATCCGCGAGGTGCTGCACCGCCTGGAGCTCACGGCGCCCGATCAGGCGCCGGAGGCCAGGCGGCTGAAGAACGTCACTCTCGCACCCGCGAAGCTGACCCGCGTCACTGCGCGCGCTCGGACTCCTGCTCGGACGAGGTAGGCGGGTAGATCTCCTCAGCCCCCCGCGTGTCGACGCCGAGCTCCTCGCGAAGCCGGTCGTAGTCGATGTTGTGATTGGTGTACTTCAGCTGGCGAGCGACCTTCGTCTGCTTCGCCTTGGCTCTTCCTCGGCCCATGGCTACTCCCTAGTCCCCGCTGTCATGCTATCCAACAACGTTACGACTTGAAGAATTATGCAACTGCGCTGGATTAGTCTGGGCTATATGCACGTGGAGGTCTACCAGGCCAAGGCCGACTTCTTCCGAACGCTCGGCCACCCCGCTCGCATCCGAGTGTTGGAGCTACTCCAGGAAGGGCCGCTCCCCGTCAGGGATCTGCTGGCCCAGATCGACATCGAGGCCTCGAGCCTCTCCCAGCAGCTCGCGGTCCTGCGCAGGGCCGGGATCGTGAGCGCGATCCGCGAGGGCAGCACCGTCGTCTACACGCTGGCCACCCCCGAGCTGGCCGATCTGCTCGGGGCTGCCCGCCGCATCCTCACCGACATGCTCGCCGATCAGGGCGAGCTGCTCGCGGAGCTGCGAGCGGAGGTCACTTAGCGAGCGCCCGCCGCACATACTTGGGGTACCAGGCGGTGAAGACGGCGGGCACGGCGAACGTGAGCACCTTGATGGCGATGACCAGCGTCGTCGCGTGAGGTGCGGCGTTGAGCACGAGCGCCAGGGAGACCGCGGCGACGGTGAAGGCCGCCGCCCAGACCGTGGTGATGATCGCGTTCACGCGGTAGAACTGCGGGCTCTCCCAGACCTCCTGCGACGTCATCGTGCGCGCGATGCCCAGCGTGAACGGCTTGCGGATGGCCAGCGAGCCCCACGCGGTACCGGCCAGCCAGACGTTGACCAGCGCGGGCCCGTACGGCGTGAGCGGTGAGTGCGGGTCCACCAGCGAGAGCACCGTGAGGCAGGCGAAGAACACCGCCGCGCTGCTCTCGATCACCATCTCGTCCCAGGCCTTGCCCGCCCAGCGGTCGCGGACCACGAGGACGAGGGCGATGACCAGGCCGGTGATGGCGCCCGAGCGCCACTCGTCGCTGGTGGCGATGATCGCGTAGACGATCCAGGGGAGGAAGCCAATCAGACCAGGCATGGCGGGTGTCCCTTCACGTTCCATTTGTGACATGTCGAAGGTAGAACTTCCTCTGGCGATATGTCAACATAGGAATATGAGCCTTCGACACGCCGTACTGGGACTGCTCTCCGAGGGGCCCGCGAGCGGATACGACCTGCTGAAGATGTTCGACCTCTCGCTGTCGAACGTGTGGCCCGCCACGCAGAGCCAGCTCTATGCGGAGCTGGGCAAACTGGCCGACGCGGGCCTCGTGGACGTGTCGGCGGAGGGCCCGCGCGGCCGCAAGGAGTACGCGATCACCGAGGAGGGCCTGGCCGAGCTCCGCCGTTGGATCACCGAGGTGGAGCCGACCAGGGTCCTGCGCAGCGACATGCTGCTCCGCGTGTTCTTCCTGGCCCAGGTCTCGCCCGAGCAGGCCCGCGCGTACCTCGGTCACCAGGCCGACCGGGTCCGCAAGCAGCTGGAGCGCCTGGAGGGCATCCGCGAGTTCCTCGAGAACCGCCACGACAACCTCTCGGAGTACGGGCGGATGACCCTCGAATACGGCCTTCGCCTGGGCAAAGCGCAAGTGGAGTGGGCCGAATGGGCCGAAGGTCAGATCCGTTAGGCTCTGGCCCATGGTCTCCGAGCTGTTCGATCCCAAGGCGTGGCAGGCGGTCGAGGGATTCGACTTCACCGACATCACCTACCACCGGGCGGTCGACCAGGGCACGGTGCGGATCGCGTTCAACCGGCCGGAGGTCCGCAACGCGTTCCGCCCGCAGACCGTCGACGAGCTCTACCGCGCGCTCGACCACGCCCGGCAGACGACGGACGTCGGCTGCGTGCTGCTCACCGGCAACGGCCCCTCGCCCAAGGACGGCGGCTGGGCCTTCTGCTCGGGCGGCGACCAGCGCATCAGGGGCAAGGACGGCTACCAGTACGCCGACGGCACGGCCGCGACCGGCCGCCTGCACATCCTGGAGGTGCAGCGGCTCATCCGGTTCATGCCCAAGATCGTGATCTGCGTGGTCCCCGGCTGGGCCGCGGGCGGCGGCCACAGCCTGCACGTCGTGGCGGATCTCACACTGGCCAGCGCCGAGCACGCCCGCTTCAAGCAGACCGACGCCGACGTGGCCAGCTTCGACGGCGGCTTCGGCTCGGCCTATCTGGCGCGGCAGGTCGGGCAGAAGTTCGCCCGCGAGATCTTCTTCCTCGGCGAGACCTACACGGCGGCCGACGCCCACCGCATGGGCATGGTCAACGCCGTGGTCCCGCACGAGGAGCTGGAGCGGACCGCCCTGGACTGGGCCCGCAAGATCAACGGCAAGTCTCCGACGGCGCAGCGGATGCTCAAGTTCGCCTTCAACGCGATCGACGACGGGCTGGTCGGGCAGCAGGTGTTCGCGGGAGAGGCGACGCGGCTGGCGTACATGACGGAGGAGGCGGCCGAGGGGCGCGACTCGTTCCTGGAGAAGCGCGAGCCCGACTGGTCGCCGTTCCCCTGGCACTTCTGACGGCCGGATAACGGGCGGCGCCTGGCCCGCGGTCCCGGGCAGACTGGGGGCATGAGGATCAAGGTGCCGGCGGCGTTGACCGAGTCGCATGTGAAGTACGACGGGGAGGCCGGGCGCGCGTGGTCCGCCGGACTGCCCGCGCTGGGCGAGCGTTACCTGGAGGAGTGGGGGCTGCGGCTCGACGGGGAGCCCAGGCACGGGGTGGTGTCCCTGGTGCTGCCCGTCGTACGCGAGGACGGGACGAAGGCCGCGCTCAAGCTCCAGCCCGTCAATGACGAGAACGCCACCGAGGTCCACGGGCTGCGGACCTGGGCGGGCGACGGCTCGGTGCGCCTGCTCGACTCCGACCCCGACACCGGCACCCTGCTGCTCGAGCGGCTGGAGGCGGACCGGTCGCTGTCGAGCGTGCCGGACGACATGGAGGCGCTGGGCGTCCTCACCGAGCTGCTGGCCCGCCTGGTCTCCTATCCGGCGCCGGAGGGGCTGCGCCGGTTGGGCGACATCACACAGGCCATGCTGGACGACGTGGAGCAGGCGCTGAAGAGCCTGCCGCGGGAGCGGGACCGCCACTGGATGAGGCGGTGCGCCTCGGCGGTCGCCGAGCTCGTCTCCGAGCCCGGCGACCGGCTGCTGCACTGGGACCTGCACTACGACAACGTGCTGGCCGCCGACCGCGAGCCGTGGCTCAGCATCGACCCCAAGCCGCTGGCGGGCGACCCCTGCTTCGACCTCTGGCCCGCCCTGCACAACCGCTGGGAGGCCGTTCTCGCGACCGGCGACGTGACGCGTGGGGTGCTGCGCCGCTTCGACTTCATGGTGGACCGGCTCGGCCTCGACCCCCAGCGGGCCGCCGGATGGACGCTCGGCCGCATCCTGCAGAACGCCCTGTGGGACGTCGAGGACGGCGAGAGCGAGCTCAAGGAGATCGACCTCGCCATCGCCGAGGCCGTGAGCGTCAGATCGTAAGGACGATCTTCCCTCGGCCGTGGCCGGCCTCGATCTCCCTGTGCGCCTCCGCGGCCTCCTCCAGCCGGTACGTCCTGCGCACCGCGAACCTGAAGGCCCCCTCCGCGATCAGGGCGGCGTAGCGCCCGAGCCGCTCGGCGGAGCGCTCACCCTGGACGAGCCGGACGCCCAGCTCGGCCGCCTTACCGTGCTCGACCAGCGTGACGATCCGGTCCCGGTCCTCGACCAGCTCGAGCGAGACCTCCAGCGCGTGGCCCCCGGCCCCGTCCAGCGCCGCGTCCACGCCGCCGGGCGCGAGCGCGCGTACCCGGTCCGCCAGCCCTTCGCCGTAGGCCACCGGTACGGCGCCGAGGTCGCGCAGGTAGTCGTGGTTGGCCTCGCGGGCCGTGCCGATCACGGTGGCCCCGCGCCGCCGGGCGATCTGCACCGCGGCCGTGCCCACGGACCCGGCCGCGCCGTGCACGAGCAGCGTCTCGCCCTCCGCCAGGCCGAGGCCATCGATCGCCAGCTCGGCGGTCTGCACGCCCGAGGTCAGCCCGCCGGCCACCTCCCAGGGAACCTCGGGGGGCTTGGGCGCCACGTTCGTCCCCGGGACCACGACGTACTCGGCGTAGGAGTGCAGGAAGGAGAAGCCGAGCACCTCGTCCCCCACCGACACCCCGGTGACCCCCTCGCCCACCTGGTCCACCACGCCCGCGAACTCGTTGCCGGGAATGCGCGGGAAGGGCATCGAGGAGATGTACGCCGGCAGCCACCCCGCCCGTACGGACGCGTCGAACGGCTGCACGCCGGCCGCCCGCACCCGCACGCGCACCTCTCCCGGACCCGCCTGCGGCGCGGGCAGCTCCATCACCTTCAGCACTTCCGGGCCGCCCGGCTCGGCGACGGCGGCAGCTCTCATCACTTCAGTCATGAGCGCCAGCATGCAACCTCAACCGAAGTTGAGGTCAACTAGCCAGACTTATCGGGAACTTTCCTCTTTAGTCGCGCTTTATCTGTATAGAGTCCGTCAGGACGTCAACGGGGGATCGCAAACCGAGGCGGGATGACCGAGTTCTTAGAGACCGTACTGAGCTTTCCGACTGTCATTTTCACTTTCCTTCTCGTGGTGGTCGTCGGTTATTGGCTGACCGTGATCACCGGGCTGTTCGAGCTGGAGGACGACGCCGCCTGGCTGGGCCTCGGGGGAGTCCCCGCCGGGATCGCGCTCTCGCTGTTGATCGCACTGGCCTGGCTGCTCTGCCTGATCGGCAGCGTGGTGGTGGCGAGTGGCGGCCTGCTGTTCGCCGTCCCTTTCGTCGCACTGGCCGTTGCCTGGGGCACCACCCGTGGCCTGCTGGTTCCGCTGCGCCGGCTGTTCCCTGACGGGGATCGGCACTCGCGCGGCGACTTCGTCGGCCAGATGTGCGTGATCCGCACCGGCGCGGCCACGCCCGACTTCGGCCAGGCCGAGGTCACCGCCGCCGACGGCTCGTCCGCGGTCGTGCAGGTACGTACGACCGGCCGGGACCGGCTGGCCCGCGGCGACAACGCCCTCGTCTTCGAATACGACAAAGACGGCGAATTCTTCTGGGTCATGCCCTACGAAAGTGAGCACTGATGGACATCATCTCCGCCGGCTTCGGCGTATTTCTCGCCGTCATCCTGGTCATCGTGATTGGCCTGCTCGCCGTCATCGGCCGCCTTTTCCGCAAGGTGGAGCAAGGTAAGGCGCTGATCGTCTCCAAAGTCAACAAGGTGGACGTGACGTTCACCGGCGCCGTGGTCCTGCCCGTCGTCCACAAGGCCGAGATCATGGACATCTCGGTCAAGACCATCGAGATCGAGCGGACCGGCCGTGAGGGCCTGATCTGCCGGGACAACATCAGGGCCGACATCAAGATCACGTTCTTCGTCCGCGTGAACAAGACCGCCGAGGACGTCATCAAGGTCGCCCAGGCCATCGGCACCGCCAGGGCCAGCGACGAGGCGACGCTGCAGGAGCTGTTCAACGCGAAGTTCTCCGAGGCGCTCAAGACCGCCGGCAAGCAGCTCGACTTCGTGGACCTCTACACCAAGCGCGACGAGTTCAGGGACGAGATCGTCCGGCTCATCGGCACCGACCTGAACGGCTACAGCCTCGAGGACGCCGCCATCGACTACCTCGAGCAGACCTCGCTGCTGCAGCTCGACAAGAGCAACATCCTCGACGCCCAGGGCATCCGCAAGATCACCGAGCTGACGGCGATCGAGCACGTGCGGACGAACGAGTTCCAGCGCAACGAGGAGAAGGAGATCACCCGCCAGAACGTCGACGCCCGCGAGGCCATCCTGGAGCTGCAGCGCCGCCAGGCCGACGCCGAGCTCAAGCAGCGGCGGGAGATCGAGACCGTCAAGGCCCGCGAGGAGGCGGAGATCGCCCGCGTGCAGGCCGAGGAGCGGCTGCGCGCCCAGAGCGCGAACATCAAGGCGGACGAGCAGCTCGGCGTGCAGAACGAGAACCGCGCCCGCGAGGTGGCGGTCGCCGAGAAGAACCGCGAGCGCGTGATCGCGATCGAGTCCGAGCGGATCGAGAAGGACCGCCTGCTGGAGGTCATCGCCCGCGAGCGGGAGACCGAGCTGTCGCGCATCGCCAAGGACAAGGAGGTCGAGACCGAGAAGCGCTCGATCGCCGAGGTCATCCGCGAGCGCATCGCGGTCGACAAGACCGTGGCCGAGCAGGAGGAGAGCATCAAGCGGCTGCGCGTGGTCGAGGAGGCCGAGCGCACCCGCCAGACCGTGATCATCGCCGCCGAGGCCGAGGCCCAGGAGAACCTGGTCAAGGACATCAAGGCGGCCGAGGCCGCGGAGGCCGCGTCCAAGTTCAAGGCGCGCGAGGAGCTGGTGCTCGCCGAGGCCAGGCAGCAGGCCGCCGAACTGGAGGCCCGAGCCAAGATCCGGATGGCCGAGGGCGTCCAGGCCGAGTCGGCCGCGGCAGGGCTGGCGCAGGTGCAGGTCAAGGAGCGCGACGCCGAGGCCATCGAGAAGGTGGGCCGCGCGGAGGCGCTGGTGTTGAAGGAGAAGCTGGCCGCCGAGGCCGAGGGCGCCAAGGCCATGGCCCTGGTCGAGGGCGACCGGCTCAAGGCGCAGGCCGCGGGTGAGCAGGCGATGGCGCTGGCGGGCGCGGCCGCGGTGGGCGAGAAGCTCAAGGCCGAGGCCGAGGGCCTCACGGCGAAGGCGGCCGCGATGGCGGCGCTGGACGAGGCCAGCAGGGAGCACGAGGAGTACCGCCTGCGCCTGGAGGCCGACAAGGAGATCAGGCTCAAGCACATCGACGTGTCGCGGCAGGTGGCGGAGTCGCAGGCGAGCGTGCTGGCCGCGGGGCTGGCCAAGGCGAACATCGACATCGTCGGCGGCGACACGATGTTCTTCGACAAGGTGGTCGGGTCCATCACCGCGGGCAAGGTGGTCGACGGCTTCGTGGACCACTCCGAGGTCGCCGGGGCGCTGGTCTCGCCGTACGTCAACGGCTCGGCGAGCCTGGCGGCCGACCTGGCGAACGTGATCGGCGGCGTGCGTACCGAGGACATCAAGAACCTGACCGTCTCCGCCCTGCTCCTGCGGCTCATCCAGGACGGCGGCCCGCAGGCGACGGCGCTCGGCGAGCTGCTGGAGACGGCCCGCAGGCTGGGCGTGGCCGACTCCCCGGTGGCCGCGCTGGCCGGGGCCAAGTGACCGGCCTCGAGGCGGGGACCTACGAGGTCCTCAGGAACCGGCTCCAGGCCCAGGCCAAGGCCCTGACGGCGGCGGCCGAAAGGCTCAACGGCGAGCGGCTGGAGGTCTTCGGCGGCGCGGAGCTGCGCCTGCTGGGCACCGAGCGGATCCGTACGGAGAACAACTGCGTCCCCAGGGACATCGTCTCCCTGGGCGACGTGATGCTCTTCGGCTACAACGTGTTCATCGGGCTCAAGCCGGAGACGGCGGTGGCGGACGTGTTCGCCGTGCACCGGTTCTCCAGGGAGGGCGACGCCTTCAGGTTCGACGCCGGCAAGCTGGAGACGCTGGACGATCCGGCGTTCAAGAAGGACTTCGCCGAGCTGTACCGGTACTACAAGGAGACCCGGCTGCAGCAGCTCAGGCGGGTCGAGGGCAAGCTGCTGGCGGTGTTCCAGACGGGTCCGGCGGACCTGCGGGTGCTGCGGTGGGCGGTCAGCAACGGCGGGGTCCCGAAATATCTGGACAACAGGGGGGAGCGGGATCACGTCTTCCCCCCGTCCCACGACTTCGAGTGGACGCCGACCACGCGCGACGACCACGTCCTCGGCCGGCACCCGCACATCTCGATCGAGGACGAGGTGTTCGTCGAGACGGTCGGCGGCGACCTCACCATCAAGATCGAGAACAACACGGAGACCGGCGCCGGCATCTACGCCGAGCCGGTCGCCGAGCCGCTGCAGAGCCTGGCCGACGCCGACGTCGAGTACGCCAGGGTGGGGCCGCTCATCCTCATGCGGATCAGGCCGTACAAGGAGACCGACCGGCGCCACCTGGTCTTCAACCTCCGCACCAAGGCCGTGATCAGGCTCGACGGCATCGGCCAGGCCTGTCAGCGCCTGCCCGAGGACCAGGGGCTGATCTTCCCCGGCGGCTACTACCTGGCGACCGGGGTCAGCAAGACGTTCGACACGGACGTGACGGACCTGGAGTTCGAGCGGGTGGTCCGCTCGCCCAACGGCGAGGACGTCCTGTACGTCTTCCACGCCAGGGGCGACGGGCGCTCGCTGCTGCTGCCGTACAACGTGATCAGGAAGGAGGTCGCCAATCCCATCGTCTGCCACGGCTACTCGCTGTTCGACGACGGCACGATGGTGGTCTTCCGCGCGACCTCCGACGAGCCGACCCGGGTCCACCCGATGCAGGTCTGGCAGACGCCGTACGTCTCCGACACCTATGCCGCCGCCCAGCCCGCCGGGACCGGGCCGCTGGAGCGCATCGGCAACGCGGAGCTGGTGCGCGGCATCTCCGACTGCCTGTCCGTGTCCCGGATGATCGAGGAGATGGCGCCTTCGACGGGGACGTTCGAAGGGCTGATCGCCGCCTGCACGCGGGCGTTCGACTCCTACCACTGGCTCGGGGAGCACGGCCTGCGCGAGCCGCTCGCCGACGTGCGGGCCACGGCCGAGCAGGTGCTGGACGAGTACGAGAACGTCGAGCAGCTCACCCGCCAGGCCGCCGGCGCGCTCGCCGCAGCCGCCGAGGAGACCACCCATCTGGTACGCCAGGCGCGGGCCGACAATCCGGTCACCGCGGACGCCTGGGTCACCATGCTGGCCACGCTCCGCCGGGCCCAGGGCCGCCTGGTGACGTTGCGCGAGGCCCGCTACATCGACCTGGCCGCCCTGGACGCGCTGTCCTCGTCCGTGACGGAGGAGCTCGCGTCGGTCGGGAAGCGGGCGGTCGACTTCCTGCAGGGCGTGGACGCGTTCACCGCCTATCACGCGGCCGTCGAGGAGCTCGCCGCCTCCGCCTCCGCGATCGCGACGGTCGCCGAGGCCGCCCCCGTCGCGGACCGGCTGGCCGCGCAGGCGGAGGGGCTGGAGGTGGTGACGGAGGTCGTCGGCTCCCTGGACATCGCCGACGCCACCGTACGCACGTCCATCCTGAGCCGGATCGCCGAGGTCCTCGGCGGGGTGAACCGGGCGCGCGCCCTCCTGGACGGGCGCCGGCGTGAGCTGCTCGGGGCGGAGGGACGGGCCGCGTTCGCGGCCGAGTTCGCGCTGCTCGGCCAGGCCGTCACGGGCGCCCTGGCCATGGCGGACACCCCGGCCGCCTGCGACGAGCAGCTCGGGCGGCTGATGCTGCAGCTGGAGACCCTGGAGTCGCGCTTCGGCGAGTTCGACGACTTCGCGGCGCAGCTGTCGGCCAAGCGGGAGGACGTCTACGAGGCCTTCTCGGCGCGCAAGCAGACCCAGCTCGACCACCTCGCCCGGCGTGCCGACCGCGTCTTCGCCTCCGCCGAACGCATCCTGGGGAGCATCACGCGCCGCCTCGGCTCCCTCGCCTCCTTGGACGAGGTCAACACCTACTTCGCCACCGACCCCATGGTGGCCAAGGTCCGCTCGGCCGCCGCCGAGCTGCGCTCGCTCGGGGACGCCGTACGGGCGGAGGAGCTGGACGGGCGCGTCAAGTCCGCCCAGCAGGAGGCAGGCCGGGCCCTCCGGGATCGCCTCGACCTCTTCTCCGACGGCGGGGAGACACTCCGGCTCGGCCGCCACCGCTTCGCCGTCAACACCCAGCCCATCGACCTGACGCTGGTGCCGCATGACAGGTCCATGTACTTCGCGATCACAGGGACCGACTACCGGTCGCCCGTGCCCGCCTCCTTCGCCGACACTCAGCCCTTCTGGGACCAGCTGCTGGTGTCGGAGACGCCCGAGGTCTACCGGGCCGAGCACCTGGCGGCATCCCTCCTGGACTCCCTGCCGCCCGGAGCTGCCCTGCCGGACGTGGTGCGGCAGGCCCTGGAATCCCGCTACGACGAGGGATACGAGCGGGGCGTCCATGACCATGACGCCGTGGCCATCCTGGACGTGCTGGTGCGGCTGCGGTCGGGAGCGGGGCTGCTGCGGTATCCGGCCGAGGTCCGGGCGGCGGCCCAGCTGTTCTGGGCGTTCGGGATCGACGACGTTTCACGTAAAACATTCGCCACGCGGGCCGTGTCGCTGCTGCGTGCCCGCGCTGTCTTCGGGTCCACGCCTGCTCTGGACTCGCTGGCCGCCGAGCTGGGGATGCTGATCGCGCGCTTCGTGGCGGGCCTCCGTACGAGTGCGCCGGGCCCCGCCGCCCCACACCCCGCTGACGCGCCCATCAGCGCCGGCACGGCAGAGGGGACGGGGGCTGAGCTCGCCGGTGAGTACCTCGTCGAGGAGCTCGGCAGCAGCCCGTTCGGGTTCGTGACGAGCAAGGCGGCACGCGACCTCCTCGACGGGTTCCGGCAGACCCTGGGCCCGGCCAAGCTGCGGGAGTTCGAGGAGGAGCTCAAGAGCGTGCCGCTCCCCGAGCGGTTGCAGCTGGCCCACGCCTGGATGTCCGCCTACCACCAGGGTCCCGAGGCGGCGGAGGCCATCGCCGTGCAGCTGTGCGACGTCCCGCGCCACGACTCCAGCGCCGCCGTCCGGGAGAGCGTGGAAGGGCTCCTGGGCGCGCATCCCCGCATCAAGGACCGGCGGCTGGACATCAGGCTGGACGAGATCCTCACGAGGACGCGCCGGTTCAGGCAGGAGCGCGTCCCCGCGTACCGGGCCTACCAGCGGCGCAGGAGTGAGCTGGTCGAGGCCGAACGCCACCGCCTGCGCCTGGACGAGTACCGGCCCAAGGTCATGAGCGCGTTCGTGCGCAACCGGCTCCTCGACGAGGTGTACCTGCCCCTGATCGGCGACAACCTGGCCAAGCAGCTCGGCGCGGCGGGCGCGGGCAAGCGCACCGACCAGATGGGCCTCCTCCTGCTCATCTCGCCGCCCGGCTACGGCAAGACGACCCTGATGGAGTACGTGGCCAGCCGCCTGGGCCTGGTGTTCGTCAAGGTGAACGGCCCGGCCCTGGGCCACGAGGTGACCTCACTCGACCCGGCGGACGCGCCCGACGCGACGGCCAGGCAGGAGGTGGAGAAGATCTCGTTCGCGCTGGAGGCGGGCAACAACACACTGCTCTACCTCGACGACATCCAGCACACCTCGCCGGAGCTGCTGCAGAAGTTCATCTCGCTCTGTGACGCCCAGCGGCGCATCGAGGGCGTGTGGAACGGCCGCACCCGCACGTACGACCTGCGCGGGAAGCGGTTCGCGGTGTGCATGGCGGGCAACCCGTACACCGAGTCCGGGCGGCGTTTCCGCATCCCCGACATGCTGGCCAACCGCGCCGACGTCTGGAACCTGGGCGACGTCCTGTCGGGCAAGGACGACCTGTTCGCGCTGAGCTACGTGGACAACGCGCTGACCTCCAACCCGGTGCTCGCGCCGCTCTCCGGCCGCGACCGCGCGGACGTCGAGCTCCTCGTACGGCTCGCCAAGGGCGACACGACCGTCCAGCCCGACCAGCTCCGCCACCCGTACAGCAAGCCCGAGCTGGACCAGATCCTCAGCGTGCTGGCCAAGCTCGTACGCGTCCAGGAGGTCGTGCTGGCCAACAACCAGGCCTACATCGCCTCGGCCGCCCAGTCCGACGCCGCCCGCACCGAGCCTCCGTACCGGCTGCAGGGGTCGTACCGGAACATGAACAAGCTGGCCGAGCACATCGTCCCCGCCATGAACGACGCCGAGCTGGAGGCGGTGATCGACGACCACTACCTGGGGGAGGCCCAGACCCTGACCACGGACGCCGAGGCCAACCTGCTCAAGCTGGCCGAGCTCCGCGGCCGCCTCACCCCGGCCCAGGCCGAGCGCTGGGCGGAGATCAAGGCGGCGTATCTCAAGGCCAAGGCCCTGGGCGGCGCCGACGACGACCCGATGGCCCGGGCCGTGGGCGCCCTCGGCCTGCTGGCCGACCGCGTCAGCGAGGTCGGCACCGCCATCCGCGAGGCCGACCGCTAGAGCTCGCCCGCCCTGGTCGCGGCGCCCGCGAACCCACCCACCGGCCGCCGCACCAGGCCACCGCACACCACCCACCGACCACCGCACCAGGCGCCGCACATCGCCACCCGCCATCCCGCCGACCCCGGTGCGCCAGGTGATGGCGCGATGAGCGGCGCAAAGGGGTGGGTTGTGCCTACCCCCGAGGACAGCGGGGCTATGTCGTCAGGTCGCGGGTGGCCGCGCGTTGGAGGGCTGTGGCGCGGGTGACGTAGTCGAGGATCAGCTCCAGCTCGTCATCCGTGTACCGCGCGTACAGCTCCCCCAACGCCGCCACGAACGGCTCGAACAGCTCGCTGAACCCGGCCAGCCGCTCGGAGTTGATCTCCACGATGACCCGCCGCCGGTCCCGGGTGTCACGCACCCGCCGCACCAGCCACTTCGACTCCAGCCGGTCGATCAGCCCGCTGACGGTGGCCGGCGCCAGCCCCGCGTGCTGACCGATCTCCCCCGCCGTCAGCGGCCCCATGCGCTGCAGCAGGTCGAGCGTCTTCTCCTCGGTCATGCCGAGCCCCAGCCGCTCGCCCATGGCGGTGTGGTACATCACGGCGGCGTTGCTGTTGTCCCGCCCCGCCATGCTGAGGGCCTCCAGCAAATTCTTTCGCCGCTCCGAAATATCTCTGGACACAGGTAAAGCCTCCGCATATATTTCGTTCGACCGAACGAAAGGTTATCACTATGAAGGCTCTGATCATAGGCTGCGGCATCGCCGGACCCGTCACGGCGATGGCCCTGCGCGAGGTGGGCGTGGACGCCGAGATCTTCGAGGCGTACGGGCGGGGCGCGGAGGACGTGGGCTCGTTCCTGAACGTCGCCTCCAACGGCCTGGCCGCGCTCCGCGTGCTGGGCGCGCACCACAAGGTCCTGTCGCAGGCCATCCCCACCCCGCGCATGGTCATGTGGAGCGGCTCGGGCAAGCGGCTGGGCGAGGTGGCCAACGGGCTGCGGCTCGACGACGGCACGGTGAGCCACACCGTCCTGCGGTCCGACCTCTACCGGAGCATGCGCGACGAGGCGACCCGGCGCGGCATCGAGGTCACGTACGGCAAGCGCCTGGTCTCGTACGACGAAAGCGGAAGACAGGTGACGGCCAGGTTCGCGGACGGCACGGAGGCGACAGGCGACCTGCTGATCGCGTGCGACGGCGTGCACTCGAGCACCCGCACGATCCTCGACCCGCAGGCCCCCGCCGCCCGCTACAGCGGCCTCTACAGCTTCGGCGGAATCGTCAGGGACGCCGGTTTCGCCGGCGAGCCGGGCGTCTACAACATGGTGTTCGGCAAGCGCGCCTTCTTCGGCTACACGGAGCGGCGAGCCTGGGGCGGAGAGCGGCAGCTTGCGTCACCAGCGGAGCCCCGTGCGAGCGCGATCATAGGCGCGGTGCCCGAGTCGGGCGAGACCTGGTGGTTCGCGAACCTGCCCAGGCGGCTCGGCGACGTTCCGGAGGACTGGAAGCCGGTGCTGGTCAGGGCGTTCGAGGACGACGCGAACTTCTCCGCCGAGCTCATCCGGCGCAGCGACGTCGAGCCGGGGTCGCCGATCTATGACCTGCCGCCGGTGCCCGTGTGGCACCGCGGCCGGGTCCTGCTGATCGGGGACGCCGCGCACGCCACCTCGCCCAGCTCCGGCCAGGGCGCCTCGCTGGCCATCGAGGACGCGGTCGTGCTGGCCAGGTGCCTGCGCGACAGCGGGAGCCACACGAAGGCGTTCGAGCGCTTCGAGGCCGAACGGCGGCCCAGGGCGGAGCGGGTGGTGGCGTACTCGAGGACGATCAGCAACAGCAAGGCCGCGGGCCCGGTCGCCCGGGTCTTCCGCGACCTGATGCTGCCGCTCTTCCTGAAGAAGAGCGCGAGCCAGGAGTCACTCGCCTGGATGTACCGCTACCAGGCGAGCCTGTGAGACCGCCGCCTCCCCGGCCGGGACCAGCGGCAACCGCACGTCCGGGGTCGGGATCAGGCCCTGGGCGTGCAGCACACCCTTGATCACGGTGGGGTTCGGCTCGGCGAAGAGCGCGGCGGAGAGCCTGGCCAGCCGGTGCCCGAGCGCCCTCGCCCTGGCCGCGTCGCCCGCGTTCCAGGCGTCCACCAGCTCGACGTAGCCGCGGGTCTGCAGATGCGCCGAGGCGAGGATCCCGCCGACGGCGCCCAGCGCGAGCAGCGGCGAGATGAACGCGTCGTCGCCGCCCACCACCTCGAACCCCTCGGGCAGGTCCCCCAGCAGGTCCACCGCGTCCTGGTCGATCCCGCCCGCCGCGTACTTCATGCCCGCGATCATCGGGTGCGCGCCCAGGTGCCGGAACGTCGCGGCGCCGACCGCCTGCCCCGTCCGGTACGGGATGTGGTAGATCACCAACGGCACCGGCGTCGCCTCCGCCAGCGCCTCGAAGTGCGCGATCACGCCGCGCTCGCCGGGCCGCAGGAAGTACGGCACAGTCACCAGCGCGGCGCCGACCCCCGAGGGCAGCCCCTGCAGGGCCCGGGCCGTCGAACGCGTGTCGTTCCCCGTCACCCCCACCGTCAGCAGCGCCTGCCGCTCCGCGCACACCCGTGCGCACGCCTCGATCACCAGCTCCCGCTCGCCGGGCTCGAGCGCGGCCACCTCGCCCGTCGTGCCCAGCGCGACCAGCCCGGCGGCGCCCTGGTCGAGGTAGTCCGAGGCGAGCTTCTCGATCGCGTCCACGGCCACCTCTCCCGACGAGGTGAACGGGGTGACCAGCGGTACGTGTAGTCCTCTCAGCATGCTTCGAGCCTGTCCTGTCCGGACCCGTTAGGTCCAGCGCGGATTTCTTCGTTCGAGATTAAGCTGAGCTTATGCTCGACCCGCGCAAGCTCCATCTCCTCCGCGAACTCGCCCGGCGCGGCACCATCGCCGCGGTCGCGGAGGCGGTCACGTTCACGCCCTCGGCCGTCTCCCAGCAGCTCAGCGCTCTGGAGCGGGAGGCGGGCGTGCCGCTGCTCGAGCGCACGGGCCGTACGGTGACGCTTACGCCCGCGGGCCACCTCCTGGTCGAGCACGCGCACGCCGTGCTGGAGCAGCTCGAACGCGCGTCGGCGGCACTCGCCGCCGCACGCGGCGGACCCTCGGGGCCGCTGCGGATCGGCGCTTTCCCCACGGCGACCCGCGTGCTCCTGCCCCCGGCCCTCGTCGGCCTGACCGGCGCGCATCCCGGGCTGGTGCCGATGGTCTCCGAGATCGACCCCGCCCACGTCTCGGCCGCGCTGCGGGCGGGAGAGCTGGACGTGGCGCTCGTGCACGAGTACGACTTCGTGCCGCCGGTGACCGACGCGTCCATCGAGACGGAGCCGCTGTTCAGCGAGCCGATGTACCTCACCGACCGGGCCTCGGTCGCCGACGCCCGCGCCGACGCGTGGATCACCGACAGACCGGGCACCCTCTGCCACACCATGGCGATCAGGGCATGCCAGGCGGCCGGGTTCGAGCCACTCGTACGGCACCACATCGACGACTTCGACACCGTGCTCGCCTTCGTCGCCGCCGGTCAGGGGGTCGCGCTCGTACCCCATCTGGCGGGGATCGCCCCGCCCGAGGGGGTCACGCTCACGCGCCTGCCCTTGAGCCGCCGCACGCTGGCGGCGTTCAGGCGGGGGAACGGCGAGCACCCGGCGATCAGGGCGGCCATCGCCGCCTTCCACGCGGCGATCACCCACCTCCCCCTCTGAGCAGCCCGTCGACCAGGTCGGCGAAGGCGGCGGCCAGCCGCTCGTGCTCCCCGGCCCGCAACTGGGTCGCGATCGGCTCCATGTGCAGGGTGCCGAGCAGCATGTGGGCGATCTGCTCGGCGTCCACGTCGGGCCGTCCTTCGGCGATCAGCCCGGACACGTGCCGGTGCCAGGCCAGGTAGACCGGGTTTTCCTCCCTGGGCTGCTCGCCATGGCTCTTCCTGGTGACCATGGCGTGCTCGATGGCGCTCAGGAGGTTTCCGTTGCGCGCCGCCAGCTCCGCCACCGACGCGAAGAACGCGACCAGCCGCACGGCCGGCTCCGCGCCTGGCCCCAGCGGCGGCGGTCCCTCGGTGAAGGCCTGCTCGAAGTCGCGCGCCCGCTCGCTCATCAGCTCGAGCATGAGCCCCGTACGGCTCCCGAACCGGTGGAAGACCGTCCCCTTGCCCACGCCGGCGGCGGCCGCGACCCGCTCGACGGAAACCTGCTCGGGCGGGTGCCGCCGCAGCAGCTCCTCGGCCGCCCGCAGGATGGCCTGCCTGTTGCGCGCGGCGTCGGCCCGCTCTCGACGTTCCATCCGGGCATTCTTTCCCATGGACAAACTTGACCAGTGGTCCATATATTAACTGGACCATCGGTTCAGATTTTGGGGAGAGACATGCGCGCGATCGTCCTGTCCGAGAAGGGCGGCCCCGAGCGGCTCGAAGTGGCCGACGTGCCGCGCCCGACGCCCGGCGAAGGCCAGGTCCTCGTCCGTACGCAGGCCGTCGGCGTCAGCTACGCCGAGACGCAGATCCGGGCGGGCACGCTGCCGTTCCCGCTGCCGCTGCCCGCCGTGATCGGCGCGGAGGCGGCCGGCGAGGTGGTCGAGGTGGGAGAGGGGGTGGACGCCAAGCTGCTCGGCAGCACGGTCGTGGGGGTGACCGGCGGGCTCGGGTCGTACGCCGAGTACGCCCTGCTCCCGGCCGCCATGACGGTCGCGGTGCCGGACGGCCTGAGCCCGGTGGACGCGCTCGCCGCCGCGGCGCCCGGCGCGATAGCCCTCGCCCTGCTGCACAAGGCGCGCCTCGAGGGCGGCGAGACCGTGCTGGTGGAGGCGGGTGCCAGCTCGGTGGGGACCTACCTCGTGGAGCACGCCAAGGAGTTCGGGGCCGGCCGGGTGATCGCCACCGCCGGCTCGGCCGCCAAGCGGGAGCGGGCCGCTCGCATGGGCGCGGACCTGGTGATCGACCACGGCTCGCCCGACTGGCCCGGCGAGCTGCCGGACGTGGACGTGGTCTTCGAGTCCGTCGGCGGCACGGTGGCCAGGCGGGTGCTCGACCACCTCACCCCGGGCACCGGCCGGATGCTCTACTACGGGCTGCTGAGCGGGGAACCCGCCGCCATCTCGGCCGCCGACCTGATGGAACGCGGGGTGACGGTGACCGCCTGCAGCGGGCCCGGGTGGGCCGGGGAGGTGTTCACGACGCATCTCCCGGCGATCCTCGCCCGGCTCGTCGCCGGGACGAGCAGGGCCTATGTCGACCGTACGCTGCCGCTGGAGGAGGCGGCGGAGGCCCACCGCCTCCTGGAGAGCCGCGCGATCACTGGGCGGATCCTGCTCGTCCCCTGAGCGTCAGGCGTCAGGCGTCTCTCCTGAACGTCAGGCGTCGAGAACCGCTTCGAGCACGGCCACGGCACTGGCCTGGCCCTGGTCGTACTCGCCGGCCGTCACCGCCACGACGAGCTCGTCCTCCGCCCGGACGAGCAGGCGCTGCCCCCCGTTCCCGATGGCCCCGGCCCAGCGGCTCTCCCCGGTGCTCACGTACCACTGGTAGCCGTACTCGAAGCCCTGGTCGATCACCACCCGCGGCCGCAGCAGCTCCTGGAGCCACGTACCGGGCACGATGTCCCGGCCGCCGTCGAGCACCAACTGCCCGATGGCGGCCAGGTCGGCGGGCCGCAGCCGCAGCCCGGCCGCCGCGCTCGCCGTCCCGTCCGTGCCCTTGGTCCACTCGAACCCGGTGATCCCGAGGGGCTCGAAGAGCGCGGTCGCGGCGTACTCCTCCAGCGGCCTGCCCGCCCCGCGCGCGATGATCCCGCCGAGCAGAGCGCTCGCCCCACCGCAGTAGAGCCAGCGCTTGCCCGCCTCCTCGATGACGGGGCGCTCCAGCACGTAGCGGTACCTGTCGGGCGCCTGCTCCATCGCGATCTCGCTGTTGGCGGGGCTGGTGTAGGGGGCGTCCTCGTTCCATTCGAGGCCGAGCGTCATGGTCAGCGCGTGCTCGATGGTGAGATGCGCCCGCGCGGGATCCGCCACCAGGTCCTGATATTCCGGGAACTGGGCCACCAGCCCCGCCCCCGGCTCAGGCACCAGGCCCTCGCCGAGCGCGATGCCGTACAGCAGCGCCACCACGCTCTTGGACACGGACCTGAGGTCGTGCAGCGTGTCCCGGTCGAACTCGACGTGCCCCAGCGAGTCGCCCAGCCGGTAGTCCGGGCCGGAGCCGTACCGTTCAAGGACCACCTTCCCGCCACGCATCACCACGAGGCCGTGGAAGTACGGAGCCTTGCCCGCACGCAGGATCTCGTCCACCTGTTCCGTCATTGCCACGATGTTCCTCCCGAAGTAGCTGCATCCCGGCATACAGCCTCACACGGTGTCAGGCTCAACCACCGAGCTCGGCCAGCGCACGCTCCCACGGGAAGCGATCAGCGTCGGCCTCGTCCGAGGCGAACTGCCCCGGCCCCAGCACGACGTTGACGCCCTCGGCGCGCAGCAGGTCGATGCTGCGCAGGAACGGCCGGCGGGCGGCCAGGGCGTTGTTGACGAAGGGGAGCACGACGACGGGGATGCCGAGCCCGGGAGCCTCGGCCAGCAGGCCCAGGGCATAGGTGTCGGCGATGCCCTGGGCGAACTTGTTGACCGTGTTGTAGGTGGCGGGCGCGACGACGATCGCGCCCGCCCGGGGCGGTTTCGGCTCGTGCGGCTTGCGATACCGGCTGCGGACCGGGCGGCCGGTCTGTCGTTCCAGCGCGGGCACGTCGATGAAGTCGAGGGCGGACGGGGTGGCGACGACCTGGACGGCCCACCCTCGATCCTGAGCCATGGCGACGAGCCGGCCGGCCTCCGAAGCCGGTCCCGCGGCGCACGCGATGATGTAGAGCTCCTTGCTCGGCGATTCCGTCACGCGGCCCAAAGCTACACGTCGACGCTCATGTCGCCGCGGTGAGCGGCGTCGCGATGGACTCCAGGCTCTTCCGTTCGGCCTTGACCCCGAACAGCAGCTCGACCAGCCCGCCCGCGATCATCACGAAGCCGCCGATGGCGAACGCGAGCGCCGTGTCCCCGGGCACCCCGCTCTCCACCAGGGAGGCGAAGACGAGCGGCCCGGCGATGCCGCCGGCGGCCGTGCCGATCGCGAAGAAGAACGCGATGGCGAGGGCCCTGGTCTCCATGGGGAAGATCTCGCTGACGGTCAGGTACGCCGAACTGGCCCCCGCCGAGGCCACGAAGAGCACCACGGACCAGCACGCGGTCAGCGTGACAGCGGTCAGCATGCCCTGGTTGAACATCCAGGCGGTGCCCAGCAGGAGCAGCCCGGACCCGATGTACGTGGCCGAGATCATCGGGACCCGGCCCACGGTGTCGAAGAGGTGGCCGAGCAGCAGCGGGCCGAGGAAGTTGCCGACCGCGATCACGGCGAAGTAGTAGCCGGTGTGCGTGTCGATCTTGTAGAAGGTGGTCAGGATCTGCGCGTACCCGAAGGTGATCGCGTTGTAGAGGAACGCCTGACCGATGAAGAGCGACAGGCCCAGGACCGTACGCTTGGGGTAGAGCGCGACCATGGTGTGCGCGATCCGGACGAACCCGATGGACTTGCGCTGGTGCACGGTGATCGACTCCGACGGCTCCGGCATGTCCACGCCGATCTGCCGCTCGATGTCGCCGACGATCTCCTCGGCCTTCTCCTCCTTGCCGTGGATGAACAGCCAGCGCGGGCTCTCCGGCACGTTCCGCCGTACCAGCAGGATCGCCAGGCCCAGCACCACGCCCAGGCCGAACGCGATGCGCCAGCCGATGTTCACGGGCAGGTCGTTCAGCAGCGGCACGGTCAGCAGCGCCCCACCGGCGGCGCCGAGCCAGTAGCTGCCGTTGATGATGATGTCGATGCGCCCCCGATGGCGGCTCGGGATGAGCTCGTCGATGGCGGAGTTGATGGCCGCGTACTCGCCGCCGATCCCGAACCCCGTCATGAACCTGAACAGGAAGAACCACCACGCGTGGAAGGAGAAGGCGGTCATCAGGGTCGCCGCCAGGTAGACGATCAACGTGATGAGGAACAGCTTCTTCCTGCCGAACCTGTCGGTCAGCCAGCCGAAGAACAGCGCCCCCGCGCAGGCCCCCGCGACGTAGAGCGCGGCGGCCAGGCCCGCGACCTGCGCCTGGGTGATCTCAATGCCGCTGCCCGGCTTGGCGAGCTGGGCGGAGAGGTTGCCGACGATGGTCACCTCGAGCCCGTCGAGTATCCAGACGGTGCCGAGCCCTATGACGATCATCCAGTGCCAGCGGGACCAGGGCAGTCGATCAAGACGTGCTGGCACTTTTGTGGTTATGGTACCGGTTTCCACGTCGCTCATAAGCTCCTGTGGCTACCCGGCTCATCGCTGGATAGGCTTCCTGGCTTCCAGGATGCGCGTGCCGAACCACGGCCCTCCGTACCAGAATCGCCAGCCCGCGTCGCGTCGCCGCACGTCAACCACGTCGAGCGAGCGCAGCGTGTCCTCGTACGCGTCCGTGTGCTGGAAGTCGGCGATCAGCATCAGCCCGCCGGGCCGCAGCACTCGGTGCGCCTCGCGCACGGCCTGCGCGCGCCCCTCGGCGTCGGGGATGTTGTGGATGGCCAGGCTCGACACGATCACGTCGAACGCGTCGTCGCCGAACGGCAGCTCGCGCATGTCGCCCGTCACCAGCTCGACCCGCTCGGAGACGCCCTCGGCCTCGGCGTTCGCCCTGGCCGTCGACTCGGCGTTGCCTGACTGGTCCTTGGAGCGCCAGAGGTCGATGCCGGTCGCCCTGCCGTGCTCGAGCCGTTCCGCCGCCATCAGCAGCACCGCGCCACGGCCGCACCCGAGGTCGAGCAGCCGCTCATCGCCCTTCAGCAGCTTGAGCTCCTCGGCCCAGACCACGAACTTGCCCCGCCGCGTCGTGTAGAGGTAGCTGACCGCGCTGGCCAGCGTGTAGAGCCCGCCGAGCAGGAACGCGATCCCGGCCACGGGGATGTCGAGCAGGAAGGAGATCACCGCGAGGGCCAGCAGCACGATCGCGCCTAAGAACAGACCGACCAGCGGCCAGGGCGCGTCAAATCCATAACTACCGTGTCGCTTGCGCATAGACACGTTATATCTCAAGGTGGTCTTGACGGGGAATTGACCTAACCCGTCGCCTTCCTACCGTCTTTCCCGCACAGCGCATTACTACGGTGACCTGGATGAGCGCACGATGGGGGTTTGACCAGGCATGACAGAGAACCGGCGGGGATTCGGCCTGGGGGCGAGCATGGCACTGACGCTCGCCTCGGCTCTGCTGTGGGGCGTGGCGCACCTCGCCGCCGAGCGCCTCAAGACAGGCCTGGCGCTCATGTTCGGATATGTGGTGATGCTCGCCGGCATCCTCACCATGTTCACCGCGTACAGCGCCAACCTGCTGTCGCTCGCGGTGCAGCCCCGCTGGCTCGTCGGGCTCACCGTGGCGCTGGTGGTGGTCGCGCTCGCCTGGACCGGCGTGATCGTCTGGTCCTTCCTCCTGGTACGCCCGCCGAGCGCGGAC
This sequence comes from Nonomuraea sp. NPDC049695, assembly GCF_040674955.1. Lineage (NCBI taxonomy): Bacteria > Bacillati > Actinomycetota > Actinomycetes > Streptosporangiales > Streptosporangiaceae > Nonomuraea > Nonomuraea sp. NPDC049695. Next base: position 162,177 of record NZ_JBFANV010000007.1, read on the forward strand.
ACCGTGGGCCGCTTCCTGACCACGACGCTGACCGCCGCCCTGTGCGCGCTGGTCCTGGCCCCGACCGTGTACGCCGCCCGGCTCACGTACCTGTCGCGAGACGTCGTGAACACCCTGTTCGCCCCCGCCGCCAGCACGCCGGTCATGGCCCACGACCCGTGGAACGGCGCCCGCCGGGTCAACTTCCTGCTCCTGGGCGGGGACGCGGCGCCGAGCCGGCCCGGCGTGCGTACCGACAGCATGACCGTGGCCAGCGTGGACACCGAGACCGGCGCCACCGTCCTGTTCGGCCTGCCGCGCAACCTCCAGCGCATCGAGTTCCCCGACGGGCCGGCCAGGGCGCGCTTCCCCTTCGGCTTCACCGGCAGCGGCCCGGAAACCCCCGGCCTGCTCAACGAGGTCTACCAGTTCGCCGAGGACAACCCGGACATGGTGCCGGGCGTGCCCAAGGGCAAGCGCGGCTCGACCCTGCTCAAGCAGACGATCGGCAACATCCTCGGCATCGACGTGGACTACTACGCCCTCGTGGACATGAAGGGGTTCGCGGAGATCATCGACGCCATGGGCGGCGTGAAGGTCACCATCAAGGAGCCCATCGTGTACGGCAAGTATCGCGAGGGCCTGCTGCCGACCGGCACCCGCAGGCTGTCCGGCGAGGAGGCCCTCTGGTACGGCCGCTCGCGTACCGACAGCGACGACTACGTCCGCATGGGCCGCCAGAAGTGCCTGCTCAACGCGGTCGCCAAGCAGGCCGAGCCGATGACCGTGCTCAACAGCTTCGAGCGGCTGGCCGTGGCCACCAAGCGGGCCATCTCCACCGATCTCCCGCAGGAGGTGCTGCCGGCCGTCGTGGACCTGTCACAGAAGGTCAAGGATGCGAAGGTCCGCAGCCTCAGCTTCGTGCCGCCGCTGATCAACACCGCGTATCCCGACTGGTCCCTGATCCGCCGCAAGGTCGCCGACGCCCTGGAGGAGCACCCCTCGGCCGGTCACTCGGCACGGACCCAAGACCTGGACAGCCCGGTCAACCTCGACGCGACCTGCGCCTAGAACGTCTCATCCAGGTGGTCCGCGTAGTACTCGACGGCCCGCCGGTAACCGCCGACCTGGCCCGACTCGGCGACCACCTTGAGCAATGCCGAGACCGCGTCGCGGGAGCGGCCGAGGTTGTAGAGCGTCATCGCCATGAACGTACGCAGCGCCGCGTCGCCGGGGAACTCCTCCAGCGCCCTGACGAACGTCTCCAACGCCTGGTCATACCGCCCGAGCCCGCGCAACGTGCTGCCGTAGCCGGTGTATGCCCCCAGCCGGTCACTCAGCTCCTTGCCCGCCAGTGCCTTCTCGTAGTACGGCACCGCCTCGGTCTCCAGGCCGAGCACGTCGTGCACCCACGCCGCCTGGTAGGCCACCTCGGCGTCGTCCGGATGCCGGCGCGCCAGCTCGACCAGCACCTCCCTGGCCTCCTCCGGCTTGCCCTCCTCCCGTAGACGCACTCCCCGGGCCAATTCGTCATCGCGCATGCGCACAGTGTGGCATGATGGTGCCGACTTGAAATGGAAACGGTTTTCATACTCGCATGGAGGGGCCGTGAGAGTGGCGTTCGTCGGAAAGGGCGGCAGCGGCAAGACGACGATGTCCGCGCTGTTCGCCCGGCACGTGGCGCGGCAGGGCGGGCCGGTGGTGGCCATCGACGCCGACATCAACCAGCACCTGGCCATGGTGCTCGGCCTCGACCGGCAGCCCGAGCCGCTCGGGGCCCACCTCACCGAGATCAAGGAGCGGCTGCGCGGCGACAACCCGCTCATCCCCTCCGCCGACGCCATGCTCAAGACGACCCCGCCCGGCCGCGGCTCCCGGCTGCTGAGCTTCGACGACCTGGCCGCCGACCCGTACGCGCTGACCACCCCCGAGGGCCTGCGCCTGCTGGCGACGGGCCCGTTCGGCGAGGACGACCTGGGCGTGGCCTGCTACCACTCGAAGGTGGGCGCGGTGGAGCTGCTGCTCAACCACCTGGTCGACGGTCCTGGCGAGTACGTCGTGGTCGACATGACCGCGGGCGCCGACTCCTTCGCCTCCGGGCTCTTCACCCGGTTCGACCTGACGTTCCTCGTCGCCGAGCCGACCAGGCAGGGCGTGGGCGTCTACCGGCAGTACCGCGACCACGCCGCCTCGTACGGCGTCGCGCTCGCCGTGGTCGGCAACAAGGTGCACAGCCAGTCCGACGTCGACTTCCTGCGCGGGCACGCGGGCGACGACCTGATCACCTGGATGGAGCACTCGGCCGCCGTGCGCGCCATGGAGCAGGGCCGCCACTTCACCCTCGACGACCTGGAGCCGGTCAACGCCGACGCGCTGGCCGTGCTGCACAAGGCCCTCGACGAGCAGGAGAAGGACTGGGAGCGCTTCGGCCGGCAGACCGTGGAGTTCCACCTGCGCAACGCCCGCGCGTGGGGCAACGAGCGGACCGGCCTCGACCTGGCCTCGCAGATAGACCCGGATTTCGTGTACGGCCCCTGAGTGCCCCCTCAAGGCATCTGGAGCAAGAACGTGTCCCCGCATAGCGTCACATTTGATCCCTTTCGAGAGGAGACAGCATGTCGCTGACCGTTCCGAACGATCTGCTCGACCAGGCCAGAGCCGGTGACGTGGACGACGCGGCATTCCTCGCGTGCGTCCGCGACTCGCTCCCGTACGCGTGGTCGCTGATCAGCGAGCTGGTCGAGCAGCGCGAGCAGACCGGAGCAGAGTTCGCCGACAACCAGGTGCCACCGCCGTCGGAGGAGGCCCGCGGCCAGCTCCTGCGCTGCCTGGCCAGCGACGCGATGCGCGGCGCGCTGGAGCGCCACTACGGGGTCCGCCTGGCCTTCCAGAACTGCCACCGGGTCGCCGTCTTCGACCTGGCGGCCACAAAGGCCCTGGGCGACTTCGTCACCGCGCGGGCTCAGATCCTCAACCAGCAGCCGGAGCTGGTGGACTGCTGACCCACGCGCGCCGGTGACCCCGATCGGGGTCACCGGCGCAGCATCGGCAGCACCTCGGCCCCGAACCGCCGCACGTTCTCCAACGTCCGCCGGTGCTCCCCCAGCCCCTCGACCAGCAGGATGAACCGGTCGATCCCGGTGACCTCCGCGGTACGCAGGATCGACTCGGCACAGTGCTCGGCCGACCCGACGGGATGAATCCTGGTCAGCAAGTCCACATATTCCGGGGTATGGCGTGAAGGTCTGGGCCGGCCGTCCACCGGCACGTACCCGGCCAGCCCCGGTTCCAGCCACCGAGGCAACGACTCCTTGATCTCGCGTACCGCCTCCGCCGTGGAGTCGGCCACGTACGCGACCCCGGCGGCGAGGTGGTCGCGGGCCGTACCGCCACGCGCCTCGTACTCCGCGACCAGCGCGGCCTTCTCCGCGTCCCCGATGTGCATCCCCAGCAGCATCGGCAGCCCCCGCTCGGCCGCGATCCCCACGGTCGACTCGGAGGTGCACGCGACCACGGGCCGCATCCGCGCGCCGGGCACCACCTGGACCTCCCTGAAGCGGAAGAACTCCCCGTCGGCGGCCACGGGATCTCCCGAGAGCGCGCCGAGCAGCAGGTCGAGCGACTCCCCTAACCCCCGCTCGAACCGCTCCAGCCCGGTCCCGAACACTTCCAGGTCCACCCACGGCCCGCCCCTGCCGACCCCCAGCGTGAACCGCCCGCCGGACAGGTGATGCAGCATGGCCGCCTGTTCGGCCAGCGCCACGGGATGCTGCGTGGACAGCACGCTGACGGCCGTGCCGAGCCCGATCCGCGAGGTCCTGCCGAGCGCGACCGCCGCCAGGGTGGCGGCGGAGGGGCACACGCCGTAGGACATGAAATGGTGCTCGGCGATCCACGCGTCGTCGAACCCCGCGACTTCCGCCGCCGCGATCAGCTCGACGGCGTTCGCCAGCACGTGACCTGGCTCCTGGCCGGGAAATCGCGCCGCGACGACGAAGACGCCGATGCGCATGTCAGCCGAACAGCGTTTCCTGGCCCTCGCACACCAGCGGGTCCCGATGGTGCTTGAGGTGCCGCCACTGGGGAAGATCGTCCAGGTATGACCACGAGAGCCGATGATGGGCGGTCGGCCCCAGCCGGGCGAGGGCCTCCTGGTGCAGGGGTGACGGGTAGCCGGCGTTCTCGGCGAAGCCGTACTCGTCGCAGCCGATCGTCCCCATGTACGTGTCGCGGCGGACCTTCGCCAGGACGGACGCGGCCGCGACCGAGATGCTCGCGGCGTCCCCCTTGATCTCCAGGCGCACCGGCCAGGGCGCGCCGATGTAGTCGTGCTTGCCGTCGAGGATCACCGCGTCCGGGCGTACCGGCAGCGCCTCCAGCGCCCTGCGGGCCGCCCTGCGCAGGGCCTCGGTCATGCCCAGCGCGTCGATCTCCGTGTGGGGGGCCTCGCCGAAGCCGATGCCGACCGCCCAGGCCGCCAGCTCGCCGGCGAGCGGCCCACGCCTGGCGGCCGAGAGCTGCTTGGAGTCCGTCAGCCCCGCCGGCGGCTCCGACAGGTCGGTGACCACCGCGCACACCGTGACGGGCCCCGCCCAGGCGCCGCGGCCCACCTCGTCGATGCCCGCGACCGTCCGGATGCTCGGCTGGGAGAGCAGGAGGTGCTCGATGTCGTACGTCGGCGCCATAAGCGCAAACGCTACTAGTCCAGGGCATCCTCCGGTGGGCGGCGTTCCGCGGCGCGTACCGGATCCAGGTCGGCCGCGATGTAGCGGGCGGCCACGTGGATGGCTCGGAGCGTCACCGACACCGACGGCCGGTGGACGCTGGACCGGCGGGCGACCGCGTGCACGTCGCGTCCCACCGGGTTGCCGGGGAGCCGGCGTACGGCCAGGCCCCGCACCCCGGCCGCCAGCGCGAGAGCCGGCACGGCCGCGATGCCGATCCCCTTGGCCACGAGCGAGAGGATCGTCCCCAGGCCCTCGAACTCCCACGGCGTGCGCCGGGCGCCGCCCACGTCCACGAAGAGCCGGTCCACCGCCAGCCGCGACGGCTCACCGTCGGGCGTCGCCATCCACGGCTCGTCCCGCAACTCCCGCAGGTCCAACGGCACGTCGGGGTCGGCGAGGCGGTGCTTGCGCGGCACCACGAGCACCATCGGGTCGTGCAGCAGCGGGAACACGCGCAGGCTCTCGCTGTCGCGCACGTGCCCGTACCAGTCGTCCACGAGCGCGATGTCCACCTCCCCCGACTGCACCTCGCGCATGCCCCGCCCCGACCTGCTCTGCCCCAGCCGGAGCGTCAGCTCCGTGTGGCGGCGCAGCGAGCGCGCCAGCGCCGGCGCGAACGCCACCGCCGCCGTCGGGAAGGCGGTCACCACCACCCGCCCCGCGGGCGTGCCCGCGTGGGCGGACAGGTCCGACTCGGCCTCCTCGACCATGGACAGGATGCGCTCCGCGTGCGCGACCAGCCGCCGCCCCGCGTCGGTGAGCTCGGCGCTGCGCGCGGTCCTGTCGATGAGGGCCGTGCCGGTCTCGCGTTCGAGCGCCACGAGTTGCTGGGAAACCGCTGACGGACTGTAGCCGAGCGAGGCCGCGGCCGCAGCGATACTGCCACGACGAGCAAATTCGCAGATCAGCACCAAACGCCGCAATTCGAGCATCAGTCTTCCTTATGCCTACCCACGAAAAGCCTCGCTTGTCGTGATGCCTTCATCCAACCACCCTGGGAACGTGACAAACATGAGCGTTACCCTCTCCGCCACCTTGGCGGCAAACGAAGACATCGACCGAAGACGGCGCGCCGGGGAACGCGTGCTCCATCTCGCCTTCGGCGAGGCAGGGCTGCCCGTCCACCCGGCGCTGCGCGACAGGCTGGCCGCCGCATCAGAACGCAACGGCTACGGGCCGGTCGCGGGGGCGTCCGAGCTCAGGACGGCGGCGGCGGGCTACTGGACACGACGGGGGCTCACCACCGACCCCGAACTGGTCGTCTGCGGGCCCGGCAGCAAGTCGCTGCTGTACGGCCTGCTCCTGGCGATCGGCGGGGACGTCGTCCTGCCCATGCCCAGCTGGGTCAGCTACGCCGCGCAGGCCGATCTGGTGGGCTCGCGCCCCATCCTGGTGCCCGCACCGCCAGGAGAGGGCGGAGCGCCCGACCCCGACCTCGTGGCCGCCGAGGTGCGCCGCGCCAGGGCCCAGGGCAGGACCGTGAGCTCGCTGCTGGTCACGCTGCCCGACAACCCGACGGGCCGCCTGGCCAGGCCGGAGACCATCGGCCGCCTGGTGGAGATCGCCCGCGAGCTCGACCTGATGATCATCTCCGACGAGATCTACCGCGACATCATCCACGACCCGGACGTGCCGTACACCTCGCCTGCCGATCTCGCGCCGGAGCGCACGGTCATCACCACCGGGCTGAGCAAGAGCCTGGCGCTGGGCGGCTGGCGGATCGGCGTGGCCAGGCTGCCCGCGGGCGCCCACACGCTGCGCAGGAGCCTGCTCGCGGTGGCCAGCGAGATCTGGTCCGCCCCTGCGGCTCCCGTGCAGGAGGCGGCGGCGTACGCCTTCGGTGAGCCGCCGGAGCTGGCCGACCGCATCACGCGCAGCCGCAGGCTGCACGGCGCGGTCGCGAAGGCCGTGCACGAGAGGTTCGCCGAGATCGGGGCCGTCGCGCCCCCGCCTCAAGGCGGCTTCTACCTCTACCCCGACCTGAGCCACCTGGGGCTCGGCGGCTCCGCCGAGATCACCAAGCTCCTGCTGGAGGAGCACGGCATCGGCGTCCTGCCGGGACACGCCTTCGGAGACGACCCGGCGGCGGCCAGAGTGCGGGTCGCGGTGAGCCTGCTCTACGGCGACACCCCCGAAGAGCGATTGACCGCGCTGAACAGCGCAGATCCCCTCAAACTCCCCTGGATCGCCGACAATCTGGACTATCTGTCGAGGGGGCTGAAGGGGCTGGCCCCCATGCGGCACGGCGCCGTGCGTGAACGCCATCCCGCGTTCGTGCCGACGCCATGTCACAGTTAGGCGAATCTTTCCCCAAGAGCGGGTTGACCATCCCCCAAAAGGGGCCTGTGACCTGCAGAAACACCCTATCTGCAGAAACCTGCAAAAGATCTTCCTGAGAGCATGGTTACGTGCACGCCTTGTTCCCCTCATCATGTGCACATGCCCGCTCTTGTCACCTTGTCCGGGCGCTCCGTGCGCCTGGAACCTCTCAGCCTCGCGGTGATCGACGATCTCGTCGCCGCGGCGAGTGAAGACCGCTCCACTTACGCCTTCACTCGTGTCCCGGATGGCCGGGACGAGATGGTCTCCTATGTGGAGGCCGCCATGGCTGAGCAGGCGGAGGGCCGCTGTTTGCCCTTCGCCGTCCGGTGGCTGAACACCGACCGCGTGGTCGGTGCCACCCGTCTCATGCACCTGGAGTACTGGCAGGGCCCGATGCCCTGGCCACCGGGTACACGCGGTGCGGTGGGCGACATCCCGTCCGTGGCGGACATCGGTTACACCTGGCTGGGCGCGAGCTCCCAGGGCACGGGTGTCAACCGCGAGAGCAAGTTCCTGATGCTCTCGCACGCCTTCGAGACGTGGAACGTCCACCGCATCACTCTCAAAGCAGACGTACGCAACACCAGGTCCCGGGCCGCCATCGAGGCCCTCGGCGCACACTTCGACGGGGTGCGACGAGCGGATAGCCGAGGCGCCGACAACACGGTCCGAGATACCGCGTTCTACTCGATCCTGAGCTCCGAATGGCCGCTCGTGCGCGAGCGGCTGGCCCTGCGCCTCGGACTGGTCGAGGCAGCCTGAGAACCCGTCCACCCCGGCCCCGCCCCAGAAACTTTGGGCGGGGCCGTATTTTTTCCTGCCTGCAGCTGCTCTACATGACACGCCCCCGCGGTGTGAGTCATGCCTAGCCGACCCTCAGCATCCAGGGGCGCGTTCAACACCAGATCAAAGACGGATCAACGGAACATTTGTGGTCAGTTCGGAATCTAGGTGGGCAAACGAGTTGGATCTATCATTTGGTCACAAAACGATCCATTGGCTGGGAGACAGACGGCATGGCTGGTCAGAGCGTTGAGGGCGGGCTGAGGTTCGCCGTGCTCGGTCCTGTCCGCGCGTGGCGTGACGGCCAGGAGCTCGATCTGGGCACCCCGCTGCAGCGTTCCATTCTCGGCATGCTGCTCCTGCGTGAGGGCCATGCGGTCACCCCCAACGAGATGATCGACGCCGTATGGGGCGAGGAAGCGCCGCCGCGGGCCCTCGGCGCGCTGCGCACCTACGTCTCCAGGCTCCGCACGGTGCTCGAGCCCGACAGGCCCGCCCGTTCCCGCCCGGAGCTGCTCACGTCCATCGGCAGGGGCTACGCGCTGCGGCTGCCCGACGGCTCGCTCGACCTGGTCCGCTTCGAACGCGGCGTCCGGGAGGCCGAGAGCGCGCGCAAGGCCGGCCGGCTGTCCGAGGCCGCCCAGGCTCTGCGGGCCGCGCTGTCGCTGTTCGAGGGCGAGCCGCTGGCCGGGACCGTCGGCCCGTACGCCGAGCACCAGCGCGACCGGCTGATCGAGCGCCGCATCAGCGTCGTCGAGACGCTCATGGACGTGGACCTCGAGCTGGGCAACCACGCCAAGATCGTGTCGGAGCTGATCGCGCTGACCGCCGACCACCCGCTGCGCGAGAAGCTGCGCGCCCAGCTCATGCTGGCCTACTACCGGTGCGGGCGGCAGGGCGACGCCCTCAACGTCTTCACGGAGACGCGCGAGGCCCTGATCGACGAGCTGGGCATCGAGCCGGGCCCCGAGCTGGCCGCGCTGCACCAGCGCATCCTGGCTGCCGATCCCACGCTGGCCGCCCCCACGCCGACCGGCTCCGAGGCGGCCGAGGAGGAGCCCGCCGATGCCGAGGAGCCGCGGCCGGCGCCCCAGCTGCCGCGACCCGCGCAGCTCCCCGCCGCGGTCAACGACTTCACCGGCCGCCAGGAGCTCGCCGTACGGCTGCGCAGGCTGCTGTCCGGGGAGCCCGCGTCGCAGTCGTCACCCGAGGGCGTGCCCCTGGTGGCGATCTCCGGCATCGGCGGCGTCGGCAAGACCGCGCTCGCCGTGCACGTCGCCCACCTGGCCGGTGACCTGTACCCCGACGGGCAGCTCTACGCCGACCTGCGCGGCTACACCGACGAGCCGACCGCGCCCGAGTCGGCGCTCGGCGGGTTCCTGCGCGCGCTCGGCATCCCGCCTGACGTCATCCCCGCGGGGCTGCAGGAGCGTTCCGCCCTCTACCGGTCGATCCTGGCCGAGCGCCGCATCCTCGTCCTGCTGGACAACGCCCGCGACGCCGAACAGGTCAGCCCGCTGCTGCCCGGCTCGCCCGGGTGCGCGACGATCGTGACGAGCCGCGGCAAGCTGGCCGATCTGCCGTCCGCCAGGCTGATCGATCTCGACGTGATGGAGCCGGGTGAGGCGCTGTCGCTGTTCGCGTCGGTCGCCGGGGCAGAGCGCGTGTCGGCCGAGCACGGCGCGGCCATGGACGTGGTGGCGGCCTGCGGGTTCCTGCCGCTGGCGGTGCGCATCGTGGCCTCCAGGCTGGCCGCCCGCCCCTACTGGACGATCTCCTCGCTGGTGCCCAGGCTGGCCGACGAGCAGCGCCGCCTCGACGAGCTCCGCGTGGGCCACCTGGCCGTCGAGGCCACTTTCGCGCTCGGCTACGGGCATCTGGCCCCCGCGCAGGCACGCGCGTTCCGCCTGCTCTCGCTGCCCAACGGACCCGACGTCTCCACGGGCGCGGCGGCCGCCGTGCTGGCGGTAAGCGAGTTCGAGGCGGAGTCCGTACTGGAGTCCCTGGTGGACGCCAGCCTGCTGGAGGCCCCCGCGCCCGGCCGCTACCGCTTCCACGACCTGCTCAGGCTGTTCGCCAGGCGCGAGCTGGACAAGACCGAGCGGCCCCAGGCCAGGACGCTGGCGCTGCGCCGGCTGCTCGGCTTCTACCTGGCCTCGGCCCGCTCCGCGCACCGGCTGGCCTACGAGGGCAGCATGATCCCCGGCAATCTCGTGGTGATCGGCAGCGGGCGCGCCTTCGGCTCCGCCGAAGAGGCCGTGGCCTGGCTGATCTCCGAGGGCGACTCGCTGTTCGCCACCATCAACCAGGCCGCCGCCGCGGCCCGCACCGCCGAGCAGCTCCTGCCCGCCGCCGACCTCCTGCTGGCGATGGAGCCGCTGCTGGAGTCGGGCACGCACACGCGCGAGTTCGGCCACGCCACCCGTGCCGTGCTGGCCGCCGCGCAGGAGCTCGGCGACGCGGCGAGCGAGCTGCGCGTCCGGTACGTGCTGGGCCGGGTCCTGTTCGCCGGCAACCGGCTGAAGGAGGCCGAGGAGCACTTCAGGATCGTGTACGAGCTGTCCGCGGACCGCGGCGAGAAGATCGTCACCGGCGAGGTGCTCAACGCCCTGGCCGTCGTCGTCGGCAGGCAGCGCCGCCACACGGAGGCGCTCGAGCTGTTCGAGTCCGCGAAGCGGTTCTACCGGGAGAACGCCGTGCCGGCCGGCGAGGCCCTCGTGCTCAGCTACTCCGCGCGCGACCACCTGGGCCTGGGCCGTCCCGAGGACGCGATCGCCGCGGCGGAGAAGGGCCTGGCCATCTTCACCGAGATCGGCAGCGGCGCCGGCACCGCTCGCGCCCGCTACCACCTCGGCATCGTGCTGTCCCGGGTGGGCCGGCTCACCGAGGCCGTCCACCACCACGCCGAGTGCCTGGCCTTCTTCCGGGCCGGCAAGCAGCGGGTCTGGGAGCAGCGGGTCTGCTCCAGGCTGGCGGAGACGTTCATCGCCGCCGAGCGCTACCCCGACGCCGTGCGCCACGCCGAGCAGGCCCTGGTGGTCTCCCGCGAGATCGGCCATCCCTATGGCGAGGCGCTCTCGCTCACCGTGCTCGGCAAGGCGCTGCACGGTCTGGGCAGCGCCACGAGGAGCCTGGACTGCCTACGCCAGGCGTACGACATCTTCTCCCGGCTCGGCGCTCCCGAAGCCGGGGATCTCAAGGTCCTGATCGACGCCATCCCCGTTGCCGACACCGTCGCCGAACCCGCCGTCGTCGAGTCCTGAGTACAGCTCGTCGTCCAGTCGTGTCATCCACACATGGTTGATCAAGGCTGTCCTTCGCTGAATGCGTAGGTGCTGCAGCCCGGCCGGTCATCTTGACCGCCACACGTCGCTAGGGGGCCCGGTCATCCGGATGCTCCGCGTAGCGGTCAGCCGCCTCACATCAGACGACCGGCCGGACCTGACACGGCCCTCGAACCCCCCGGGGGTCCGTGTCTGGTCCTGAGCCTCCACCCCCGGCGTCAACGTCGAATCAACGGCGGATCAAAGCAGAAAATAACCCTCGGCTATGAGGGGCCTGACCGCGTCGGCGTCGGGAATCTCGCCGTCGCCGACCAGCTCGGCGATCACGTTGAGCAACGGGCCGAGCGCCAGCTCGCCGTCGCACACGCCGGCCAGCGCGGCCTCCACCGTGCCGACCTCCCGGCTGCGGCGCAGCCCCTGCGTCTGGCGCAGCACGATGCGCATGGGGTCCTCCGCGCCGGGCAGTCCGATGCGCTCGTCCAGCAGGCCGTCGGCAGTGCGCAGGTGCGCCTTCCCCAGCTCCTTGGTCCGGTGGGCGGCGGTGATGGCGTCGATCACGGAGTCCACGTAGTCGCCGACCGGGAGCGCGACCTGGTGGTCCAGGTGCTCGACGCGTACGACCGGGTCGAGCGTGCCGGAGTTGCGCATGGTGATCCAGCCGAACCCGACGCCTTCGACCTTGCGCTCGTCGAACCAGGCCAGCCAGCGGTCATAGTGCTCGGCGTAACCCTTGGTGCCCTGCTCGGCGGCGTCCCTGAGCCAGAGCTCGACGTACTCGGCCGGGTCCTGCACGTCGCGCTGGACCACCCACGCGTCGCAGCCGCTCTCGCGCAGCCAGCCGCCCACGCGGTCGCGCCAGTCCTCGCCCTCGACATGCAGCCAGTTGGCCAGGAAGTGGGCCTGGCCGCCGGGGGTGAGGTGACGGGGCGTGCGGCGTACGAGGTCGCGGCAGAAGCCGTCGCCGCCCGCCTCGCGATAGGTCAGCTCGCCCGTGGGCCCGATGACGAACGGCGGGTTGCTCACGACCAGGTCGAACAGCTCGTCCCCGACCGGCTCGAACATGGACCCCGTACGCGCGTCCACGCCGGAGACGCCGGACAGCTCCCAGCTCAGCCTGGCCAGCTCCACGGCCCGCGGGTTGACGTCGGTGGCCACGATCTGCTCGGCCCGTCCCGCCAGGTGCAGCACCTGCACCCCGCACCCGGTGCCCAGGTCGAGCGCGCGGCCCACCGGGCGGCGGGTGACGAGCTGGGCCAGGTTGGCCGAGGCGCCGCCCGCGCCGACGACGTGGTCGGGCCGCAGCGCCGGGTCGCCGGGGCGCACCTTGCGGTCGGAGACCACGTAGCCGCCGGTCTCCCAGGGCTGGAGGTGCACGGTCGCGCTCACCTGGTCGCCGTCGCCGCTGACCAGCCCGGAGTCCAGGACCTCCGGCGCGACGGACCTGGCCGGGACGGGAACGCCGAGCCACCACAACCTGATCAGGGTGGCCAAGGGGTCGCCGTCAGCGGTCGCCCGCAGGGCCGGGACCAGCTCCTCCCGGGCCAGCGCCGAGGCGGCCACGCCGCCCAGCCGATCGCGTACGCCCTCGATGGTGTAACCGGTCTCCAACAGGTGATGGCGTAGTCGTTCCACAGGTCCATCTTTTCACTGCGGGCCCGTACGCATGATCTTGTCACCCAACGTGCTCATACTGTTACGCAAATGACCAAGCGTTCTGCAAGCGGCGGACAAGCGGATAGCGGTATCTCTAGGGAAGTAACCACGTCGTCCCGAGGAGCGGACCATGATGATCCCCTGCTTGGCTTGTGAGTCCCAGTTCGGGCCCGACGAATACTTCAGCGCCTGCTCCGACTACAACCGCGGCCTGGACCTCGTGTCCTGGACGTGCCCGCGCTGCGGCAACCGCGACGACCTCCGCGTGCTTCCTGACGAGCTCGGGTTCGGCTGTCCGCACCGGGGCCGGTTCGACGTGCACGCCCGGGTGCGCGTGCCCGGCCTGCGCCGGCACCGCGGCGACCTGCGGCTGGACATCTCGCTCGACCGGGCGAGCTGGCACGTCTCCACCCCGCTCCGGCCGGCCGGCGTGCCGGTGCGCCTCACTGCTGGCGGAGGCTCTGCCAGGCGGCGGCGCCCAGCCCTTTGATCTCCTCTTCCGTGGGCGTGTGCGCGCCCGCGAACCACAGGCGGCACATCTCCTGCGCCGGCCCCAGCCACAGCACGTAGCACATGGTCGGGTGGACGGGCTGGAGCAGGCCGTTCTTCATGTGCGGCCGCCACCAGTCGGACACCTGGCGGAAGAACGCGCGCCTGGCCTCGGCCACCTCCGCGCCGCCCGGCTCCTGCTTGCGCGGCGGCCGCTCGCTGACCAGCAGCCGGGCCCTCTCCGGGTGCTCACCGGCCCAGCGCATGTGGAAGGCCACGACGGCCTCGATGCCGTCGCGGGCCTCCTTGTGGCCGACGAGCTCGGCGAGGAAGGCGTCCTGGTACGCGGTGAGGATCTCGGCGTAGAGCACGCCGAAGACGTGCTCTTTGCTGGCGAAGTGGTGGTAGAAGCTGCCGACGCTGACGCCGCTCTCCTCGCGGAGGCTGGCCAGCGTGGTGGCCGACACCCCGTCCTGGCTGAAGCGGCGGAGGGCGCCCTCGATGATGCGGGTCCGGCCGTCGCGTCCGTTCTTGGCACTCTTCACGCTGTCAATGGTGTGCCACCAGAACGTTGTTCCGCAAATAGACCGGCTGTATCGATCATAGCGGTCACCTCCACCGTTCCCGAGCAGACCGTCATCCGGGCATCCGGCCAGAGCCTGCGGACGAGCCTGAGCACGCGCCGGTTCTCGCCCAGCACGTCCATGCCCACGCTCCTCGCGCCGCGCACGGAGGCCCGCAGCAGCAGCGTGTCGATCAGCCGGGGCCCGATCCCCTGCCCCTGCCACCGGTCCGCCACGACCACGGCGATCTCGACGTCGGCGCAGTCGCCCTTGAAGCTCATCGCGTGGCCGACGATCTCACCGTCCCCCAGGGTGGCGACGAGCGCGTCGCGGCGCTCGTCCATCGTGAGCAGCGCGCGCACCAGTGCGGGGGCCGGGGTGCTGATGCCCGTGAAGAACCGGAGCGTCTGCGTGTGCAGCGACAGCCCGGCCAGGAAGCGCCTGATCCGCTCCTCGTCGCCGGCGCGTGCGGGGCGGATCTGAGTTCCCTGCATAGACCCAGAGTCCCAGTCGCATCTGAGTCTGTCAATTGAACTCAGGTATAATACAAAGATGAACGTTCCCTTCCGGATGGACTTCCAGGTGAACAACTGCTCGATCGAGCGCACCCTGGACATCGTCGGGGAGAAGTGGACCTTCCTGGTGCTGCGTGAGGCGTTCAGCGGCGTACGGAGGTTCGCCGACATGCAGGCGATCACCGGTGCCCCCCGCCAGGTGCTCAGTGCCCGGCTGGCCCGGCTGGTCGACGAGGGCCTGCTGCGCAAGGAGCCCTACCGCGAGCCGGGTCAGCGCCAGCGCGACGAATACCGGCTCACCGAGAAGGGCCGCGACCTCTATCCGCTGCTGGTCGCGCTCATGCACTGGGGCGACAAATACCTGGCAGGCGAGGAGGGAGCGCCGGTGGTGCTCACCCATCGCGACTGCGGCGCCCCCATCGAGCAGTACTTCCGGTGCGCCGACGGCCACGAGGTGGGCGGACCGCGCGAGGTGACCCCGGTGCCGGGGTCAGGAGCCGAGCTCAGCAGCGCATAGGCGCGTGCGGGGGCACCCCACCCGATGCCTAGTCTTGAGAGCGTGTACCGGTTCCTGCTGACGCCCAGATGGCTCGCGCTCCATGTGGTGGTGCTGCTGGTCATCCCCGCCTTCGTGTTCCTCGGGCGGTGGCAGTTCGGGCGCTTCGAGGAGCGATCGGCCAACAGCGAGCTGGTCACCGCCAACATCGAGGCCGCGCCCGTGCCGCTGGAGAAGCTGGCGCTCCCCGGCCGGCGCGTCCGCGAGGCCGACCGGTTCAGGAAGGTCCAGGTCACCGGCACGTACGACCCGACCCACGCCCTGCTCGTACGCCGCCGCCCCCAGGAGGGGCTGAACGGCTTCTACGTCCTGACGCCCCTCGTCACCGGCAACGGCACGGCGGTGATCGTGAACCGGGGCTGGGTCAAGGCAGGCGCCACCGCCGACGCCGCCCCCGAGGTGCCCCCTCCCTCCACCGGGCAGGTAACTGTCACCGGACGGCTACGGCTCAGCGAGACCGAGGAATCCAGCGGCATCAGGGAGCGCTCCGGGCTGCCGCCCGGCCAGGTGCTGCTGATCAACGCCGACAAGATCGGGCAGGGGCTGCCGTACCGGCTCGTGGGCGGCTACGTGGAGCTGACCGAACAGTCGCCCGAGCCCGCCACGGCGCCGGCGCCGGTGCCCGAGCCGGACGTGGGCGCCGGAGGCGGACTCAACCTGGCGTACGGGATCCAGTGGTGGCTGTTCATCGGCATCGCCGTGGCCGGCTGGATCCTGCTGATCCGGCGCGAGGTGGCCGAGCGGAAGGCCGGGGAGCAGTCCAAGGAGTCGGTGACCGCCGCCAATTAAGGTATTGAGGGTGATCCGCCACATTGAGTTCGCCAGTATCCGGAATTTTCGCGACGTAGGTGGATATGCCACCCAGGACGGGCGCACCGTCAGGTGGCAACGGCTCTACCGGGCCGACTCGCTCGGCTGGCTGGCCGGGGACGACCTCACGACCTTCCGCGGGCTACGCGTCCGCATGGTCATCGACCTGCGCCATCCGTACGAGATCGAGAAGGCGGGACGAGCCCCGGAGTACGAGGGGCAGGTCTACCAGAACCTCCCCATCGAGGGACGCCGCTGGGACAGGTCGGTGTACAGCGAGGAGATCGGCGTGGCGAGATATCTCGCCGACCGCTATCTGGAGATGAGCGAGGACCGCCTCGACAACCTCAGGACCGCGCTGGAGGCGATCGCGCGGGCCGAGAACGCCCCTACGGTGATCCACTGCGCCGCGGGCAAGGACCGCACCGGCGTGCTCACCGCTCTGGTCCTCTCGCTGGCGGGCGTCAGCGATGACGACATCGTGGCGGACTATGCGCTCACCGGACTGGCCACCGAGGCTTTCATCGCCGATTGGCGCAGCAGGCATCCCGACGCGCCGATGTGGCCGGGGTTCGGGCTGGCGCCCGCCGAGGCCATGCGGTTCTTCCTCACCGATCTGACGGCCCGGCACGGCTCGATCGAGAGGTACGTCACACAGGTCCTGAACGTCTCCCCCGCCACCATCGCCGAATTGCGCGCCCACCTGCTGACTGAAGCGGACTCGGACGGGTAGTGGCAGCCCGGGTCCCGCCTGCTGCGTCCAGGCGAGCGGCCCAACCCGGGCCTGGGACCGCCCGCCATCCCCCTCCCGGCGGTCCCGGGTCAACAATCTTGGAGACCCAACGGATACGTCGCAGCTTGTTCGACGTTATCCGCTCGTCGTACGGTTACCTGCGTGACTACGCCGCTGCTCCCCGACCCTGACCCGAGGCGGCGCGACTACGTGATCATCTCCGCCGACGATCATCTGATCGAGCCTCCCGACCTGTTCGAAGGCCGGTTGCCGGAGAAGTATGCCGAGGTCGCGCCCAAGGTCGTGGAGACGGAGGCGGGGCACCAGGTCTGGCGCTACGGCGGGGCCACCTACCCGTGCGCCGGCATCGACGTGGGCGCCGGGCTCCCCCGCGAGCAGCGCACGCTCGAGCCGATCAGGTTCGAGCACATGCGTCCCGGCTGCCACGACATCGAGGCCCGCATCCAGGACATGGACATCGCGGGCATCTGGGCCGCGCTGTGCTTCCCCGGCATGCTGGCCGGGCAGTCCGGCATGCCGTTCGCCAGGACCCGCGACCAGGAGCTCGGGCTCGCCCTGGTCAAGGCGTGGAACGACTGGCACATCGACGTCTGGGCGGGCACCTATCCCGAGCGCATCATCGGCCTGCAGCTCCCCTGGCTGCCCGATCCCGACGTGGCCGCCAAGGAGATCCGCGCCAACGCCGCCCGCGGCTTCAAGGCCGTCGTCTTCCCCGAGTTCCCGACCCGGCTCCGGCTGCCGTCGATCCACACCGGCCACTGGGACCCGTTCTTCGCCGCCTGCGAGGAGACCGGCACGGTCGTCGCCCTGCACGCGGGCGACTCGTCGTGGTCGCCCGTGCCCTCGCCGGACACGCCCATCGAGGCCATCACCACGCTGATGCCGACCACCGCCATGTTCGCCTGCGCCGACTGGCTCTGGTCCGGGGTGCCGCTGCGCTTCCCCTCGCTGCGCATCCTCATCGTCGAGGGCGGCGTGGGCTGGCTGCCGATGCTGGCCGAGCGCGCCGACTACGCCCTCGACCACCCGGTCGCCGGTGAGGCGTCGTGGGAGGGCGGGCTCAAGCCGAGCGAGGTGCTGCGCCGCAACTTCTTCTTCGGCACGCTCGACGACCACGCGCTGTCGGGCGTGCGGCTCGCGGTCGGCCTCGACCACGTGCTGCAGGAGAGCGGCTACCCGCACTCCGACTCGACCTGGCCGGACACGCAGAAGTCCGTGGCCCGCAATCTGGGCTCGCTCCCGCCCGCCGACATCGCCAGGGTCGCCTACGGCAACGCGGCCCGCCTCTTCGGCCATCCGCTGCCCTCACGTGCCTGGCTGCGGATGGAGGAGATCTAGGCCTCCTCTTCCAGGAGCCGCGCCTGGATGACGCGCCTCTCGTGCTCGACGTACCGCCCGCTCTCGCCGAGCAGCGCGGCGGCGAGCCACAGGAACACGCCGAAGTCGTCGGCCACGCCGATCAGCATCAGGAAGTCGGGCACCAGGTCGACGGGCGACAGGATGTAGACCACCCCTAGCCCGAGCAGGGCGAGCCTGCCCTTGCCCATGCCGTCGTACTGCCCGCGCATGACCGCGCCGACCATCCGTGGAATCGCCCTGACCCTGGTCATCAAGCTGGGCGAGCCTGGCTTGGTCACCTCGCGGTACGTCCGCCACGCCGCCGCTGCCCGTGCTGCCTTCGCCATCATGAGAACCCCCCTACCCCCGACCTCTCACGACATAACGCGTCAGCACGGCCACGAGTTCCTGACGGTCAGCGCATCGCCCCGTGCTCGAACGGCCTGACCAGCTCGATCTGCGCGGCCACCCTGATCAGCAGGTCCTCCCTCCCCGCCGCCGCCACGAGCTGCACGCCCACCGGCAGACCCACCTCAGTCGTGTGCAGGGGCAGCGAGATGGCCGGCTGCCCGGTCGCGTTGATCGGCGAGGTGTACGCCACGGCGTGCCCCGTCCTGCCGAACGCGGTGCTGAGGTCGTCCGGCGGGATCCAGCCCACCGGGAACGGCGCGACGCCCAGCGAGGGCATCAGCAGCAGGTCGTAGCCCTCGCCCCACCACGCGGCCATGCGGCGGCGGAAGCCGTCCATCCACTGGGTGGCCAGGATGTGGTCTGCCGCGTTGTGCTTGTGCGCCGCGGCGAGCATGGCGGCGTTGCGCGGCTCCAGCTCCTCCGGCTGGACGGGCTTGCCGCGCAGCTCGCCCAGGCTCGCCACGTGCGCGGCCAGGTTGTCGGCCACGACGGCGCCGAACCGCTGGGCGAAGCCGGGCTCCCCGAGCGCCCTGGGGCCGTCGGGCGCGACGTCGTGACCGAGCGACTCCAGCAGCGCGGCCGCCCTGGTGACGGCCTCGGTCAGCTCGGGCGACTCGGGCACGGCCCCGTTGGGATGCCTGGTGACGAACCCGATCCGGAGCCGCCCCGGCTCCCTGCCCACCTCGGCGGCCAGCGGCCCCGGCAGCGCGGGGGCGTCGTACGGGTCGCCCGGGTACAGGCCGGACACGACGTCCAGCGCCGCCGCCGTGTCACGCACGCTCCTGCTGACGAACCCCGCGCACGAGAACCCGCTCCACCCCTCGCCCATGGCCGGCCCGGCGCTCACCCGCCCGCGCGTCGGCTTGAGCCCCACCAGGCCGCACAGGGACGCCGGGATGCGGATCGAGCCGCCCCCGTCGCTCGCCGTGGCCAGCGCCACCATCCCGGCCGCCACCGCCGCCGCCGACCCCCCGCTCGAACCGCCCGGCGAGTACGCGGGGTCGTACGGATTGCGCGTGGGCCCGAACGCCACCGGCTCCGTGGTGATCGTGCTGCCGAACTCGGGGGTGTTCGTCCGCCCGAGCATGACGAACCCGGCCTCGCGCAGCCGCACGACGCCGTACCCGTCCACGCCGGGCTCGATGCCGTCGCGCACGTTCGAGCCCGCGCTGTACGGCTCGCCCGCCTGCCGCCAGCCGAGGTCCTTGAGCAGGATCGGCACGCCGCGGAAGGGCGCGTACTCCGGGATGGCGTCGATCTCGGCCAGCGCCCGGTCGAACCGGCGGTGGATGACCGCGTTCAGCGCGCCGTCGTGGGCCTCGATGTGCGCGATGGCGGCCTCGGCCAGCTCCCGCGCCGACACCTGCCCGTCCCTGACCGCCTGGGCCTGACCGACCGCGTCCAGCCTGAGTACGTCGTCCATGCCACGCTCCTACGCCTTCGGGGCCAGCTCCCGCACGGCCTGCTCGATGGAGACCTCCCCGGCCGGGATGGGCGCGAGAGCAGGGGTGTCGAGCCCGCTGTCCATGTACTGCCGGATCCGAGCGCGGCAGGTGGCCGCGTCGCCGTGCACGATCAGGGCGTCGACCACCTCGTCGGGGATGGCCTTGAGCGCCGCCTGCCGGTCGCCTGCCCGCCACGCCTCGTGCATGGGACGCAGCACCTCGCCGCGGCCCAGCCAGTCGTGGAAGGCGGCGTACACCGGGACGGTCAGGTAACTGGCCAGCATCCACCTGGCCATCTCGCGCACCCGGTCGGCGTCCTCGCTCACGCAGACGAACAGGCGGGCGATCAGCTCCGTGCCCTCGCCGATCTCGGCGCGCACCTTGCGTACGTCGTCGGGCGAGAGCCAGTTCGTGATCGCGCCGTCGGCCTCCTCGGCGGCCAGCCGGAGCATCCTGGGCCGGAGCGCGGCCAGCACGATCTTGGGCGGGATCTCCGGGGCCCGCTCCAGCTTGAACCCCTTGACCTCGAACGTCTCGTACGCCTCCGAGACCTTCTCCCCTGCCAGGGCCTTCTTCAGGAAGCGCAGCGTGTCACGCGTGCGCGCGTACGGACGCTCGAACCGCCCCGCGTTCCACCGCTCCACGATCGCCGGCGAGGACGCGCCGATGCCCAGCACGAACCGCCCGGGCGCCAGGTCGGCCAGGGTGGCGGCGGACATGGCCAGCAGCCCAGGACCGCGCGTCGAGACGGGCACGATGGCGCTGCCCAGCCTGAGCCCCGGCGCCCATTGCGCGGCCATGGCCAGCGGGACGAACCCGTCGGCCCCGTTGACCTCGGCGGACCACGCGTCGGTGTAACCGAGCCCGGGCAGCTCCGCGATCAGCTCCCGCGACCTGGACAGCGGGCGATCGGAGAACGGGATGGTCATGCCCCAGTTCTGACTCATCCACGCACCGTACCAACCGACCGGTATGTGGTTCTAGGCGCGCAACTCGTGGACCGCCGCGATGAAGTCCTTGGTGATTCCCCTCAAACCAGGCAGATGTGACAGCCCGACCAGCCGGTCCACGAGCGGCACCGTCACCTCGATCAGGCGGTACGTACGCGCGCACCCCGGCGAGGTGTCGTGCACCCAGAACAGCACCATGCCCATGGACAGCAGCCAGAGCAGCTCGGGCAGCTCCTCGCGGAGCTCGGCGTTCATGCGGTCGCGCGACCCCTCGACGACCTGGCGGTAGATCGCGATGGAGGCCTCGCGGGCGGGCGACGACTGCTTGCTGAACGGGCTCAGCGGGTTGGTCGGCTCCGCCGCGTGCTTGTAGAACTTGACGGCGAACTCATGGTAGGGCTCGGACACGCGTACCCACTCGCGTAGCACGCCGCTCAGCCTGGCCGCGAACGATCTCTCGGTGGCCAGGAACTCCTTGCAGGCCGCCTCGTGCTCGGCCTGGGCGCGGTCGTAGTACGCCTGGATCAACGCCTCCTTGCTCTCGAAGTAGTAGTAGGCGTTGCCCACGGACACCCCGGCCTCGGCGGCGATGGCACGCATTGTGGTCGCGTCGAAGCCGCGCTCCCTGAACAACCGCAATGCCGTCTCGACGATGACCTCTCGGGTGCTCTCCGATCCTCGGTTTCGGGCTTCGGACACGTTCGTCACTTTACGTCGTGATGGGGCACCGAGCAGAAAACCTGCTCATCTGCCTGCCGCCCCTCCGTGTGTCGGGCCAGGGCCATAGCGGCAGCCCAATTTAGCAGGTTTCCCGGTCCAAGGTCATGGAGCCGCACGGTGATCGCCGCCACAAGGCAAAGTTGCGACCGCGGCATGAGTTATCTCCTGTGAATGGTGGGATTGTCGTTTGTGGCGGAAGGGCTATTTCCGCGAAAAGGCATCGACATGTGGATACGTGGAACAGTGCGTCTCACAGCAGTCGCACTCCTCGGCGTTGAGATCTCCATAATCGCCCTGGCCTCGGCCGCTTCAGCCGCTACCCACCCCGGAGGGTCGCCGGTGCCGAGCAGCCACGACAGGGCCGAACCCACCGACTGGGACTACGACCTCGGGCCCGACTGGGATTACGAGGTCGGGCCCCGTCCTGACAGCTCGTGGGCCCGCGAATGGCTCATGATGGGCCGCAACGACGTTGTGGACCTGCTGGACCGGCCGATGAGCGAATCGGCCGACACGCAGGACCGGATCGTGGAGCCCAAGGTCGGGCAGCGGCCGCCGCGTCCTCCGGCCGCCAAGCCCGCCCAAGGGCGCGTACGCGTCCGGATGGCTCGAATATCCAAGGCGCGTCCGCGCCTGCCCCGCAAGAACGCTCGCGTCGACCTGACGCGCGTCCTGCCCCGGCAAGGGGCCATGCAGATGACCCACGCCATCGCCAGCGGCTGGCTGAAGAGCGGGGGCGTGCGGACGAAGTCGACCGGCAACTGTACGAGCAAGCACATAAACCGCTGCACCTCGCTCGACTCGGTGCGGACCGGGACGATCGCCGGAATCATGGAGCTGAGGCGCGAGAGCAAGTGCCCGATCATGGTGACGGGCGGCACGGAAGCAGGCCACGCTCCCGGCGTCTACAGCCACGGGAACGGCTACAAGCTCGACATTTCCCACAACAGCTGCGTAGACCCGTACATCACGAAAAATTATGACAAGGCCGGAGTACGCAGCGACGGCGCGCCGCTGTACCGCTCGGACTCAGGCACGGTCTTCGCCGACGAGAGCAGCCACTGGGACATCCTCTTCCGGTGAAGACCGCTCGTTCACAGTACCGGTTCGGACTCCCGCCGGCGGGACGCCACGCCTGCGAGACGGCCGGCCGGTTGCCGCGGCCGTAAGACGGCGGACGCCGCGCACGAAGCACGGCGTCACACCATCTGACGGACTGGACTACAGCTCGGCCGCGACCAGCTCGGCGATCTCCGCCGCGTTGAGCGCCGCGCCCTTGCGCAGGTTGTCCCCGCACACGAACAGGTCGAGCGTGTTGGGGAAGTCGATCGCCTGCCGGATGCGGCCCACGTAGGTCGGGTCGTTGCCCACGACGTCGAGCGGCGTCGGGAACACGCCGTTGGCCGGGTCGTCCATGAGCACCACCGTCGGCGCCGCCTCAAGGACGCGGTGCGCGTCGGCGACCGTGATCTCGCGCTCGAACCGCGCGTGCACGGCCAGCGAGTGGGTCGTGATCACGGGCACGCGCACGCAGGTCGCGGAGACCTTCAGGTCGGGGATGCCGAGGATCTTGCGCGACTCGTTGCGGAGCTTGAGCTCCTCCGAGGCCCAGCCGCCGTCCTTGTAGGAGCCCGCCCACGGCACCACGTTGAACGCGATGGGCGCGGGGAACGGCGACTCCTCGGGCAGCTTGTTGGCCAGCACCTTGCGTACGTCGCCGGCCGCCTGCCCGACCGTGCGGTCGCCGGCCAGCGCCTCGACCTCGTCGTAGAGCCGCGCGGAGCCCGCCACACCGGCGCCCGACACCGCCTGGTAGGAGGCGACGACCAGCTCGGTGAGCGTGTACTCGGCGTGCAGCGCCCCCATGGCCGCCATCATCGACAGCGTCGTGCAGTTGGGGGTCGAGATGATGTTGCGCGGCCGGTCGCGGGCGTCGAGCGGGTTGACCTCGGGCACGACCAGCGGCACGTCCGGCTCCATGCGGAACGTGCCCGACTTGTCGATCGCGATCGCGCCACGCTCGGCCGCGATCGGCACCCACACCGCCGACACCTCGTCGGGCACGTCGAAGATGGCCACGTCGATGCCGTCGAAGACCTCGGGCGCGAGGGCCTGGACCACGACGTCCTCACCGCGTACCTGGAGCACCTTGCCCGCCGAGCGCGGCGAGGCGACGAGACGGATCTCGCCCCAGATGTCCTCACGGGTCGACACGATGTCGCGCATGACGGTGCCGACGGCACCGGTCGCGCCGATCAGGGCGAGATTGGGCCTCTTGCTCATCGTCCGGAACCTCCATACACCACGGCTTCGACCTGGTCGGCGTCGAGCGAGAACGCGCGGTGGGCGGCCGTCACGGCCGCGTCGACGCCGTCCTGGCCGACGACCACTGAGATGCGGATCTCCGAGGTGGAGATCATCTCGATGTTGACCCCCACGTCGGCGAGGGCCGCGAAGAACGTCGCCGTGACGCCGGGGTGCGAGCGCATGCCCGCGCCGATCAGCGACACCTTCCCGATCTGGTCGTCGAAGAGCAGCGACTCGTAGCCGATCTGGGCCTGGATCTTCTTCAGCGACGTCAGCGCCGTCTGGGCGTCGGCCGTGGGCAGCGTGAAGGAGATGTCCGTGCGGCCCGTGGCCGCGGCCGAGACGTTCTGCACGATCATGTCAATGTTGATCTCGGCGTCTGCCAGCGTTTTGAAGATCGAGGCAGCCTCTCCGACCTTGTCGGGGACCCCGACAACAGTGATCTTGGCCTCGCTCCGGTCGTGCGCGACGCCGGAGATGATCGGCTGCTCCATCTCGGTTCCTTCGGTGTAAGGGTCGGAGACGACCCACGTGCCTTCCTTGGTGCTGAAAGAGCTGCGTACGTGAATCGGCAGGTCGAACCGGCGCGCGTATTCGACGCAGCGCAGGTGCAGGATCTTCGAGCCGCAGGCGGCCATCTCCATCATCTCGTCGTAGGAGATCCTGGGGATCTGCCGCGCCGCCGACACGATGCGCGGGTCGGCGGTGAACACGCCGTCAACGTCGGTGTAGATCTCGCACACGTCGGCCTGCAGAGCCGCCGCCAGCGCCACCGCCGTGGTGTCGGACCCACCGCGGCCCAGCGTGGTGATGTCCTTGGTGTCCTGCGAGACGCCCTGGAACCCGGCCACGATCGCGATGCGGCCCTGGTCGATCGCCTCACGGATACGGCTGGGCGTCACGTCGATGATGCGCGCCTTGCCGTGGGTGGAGTCGGTGATCACACCTGCCTGCGAGCCGGTGAACGAACGGGCCTCGTGACCGAGGTTGGCGATCGCCATCGCCAGCAGGGCCATCGAGATGCGCTCTCCCGAGGTCAGCAGCATGTCGAGCTCGCGGCCCGGAGGCAGCGGCGACACCTGCTCGGCCAGGTCGAGCAGCTCGTCCGTCGTGTCGCCCATGGCGGAGACGATCACGACCACGTCGTTGCCGGCTTTTTTCGTCGCGACGATCCGCTGCGCGACCCGCTTGATGCAGGACGCGTCGGCGACGGACGAACCACCGTACTTTTGCACAACGAGCGCCACGAGAGTCTCCCGGTCTGGACTGTGAGCTGCCAGTCTACTGGGGCCATCTCATGCGGCCGATGGGCCGTTCCACAATATGGATGATCAGACCGCGGTGGTCTCCTCGGCCACGTCGAGGCGCGAGTGCGCGGCCAGGGCCTGCAGCGCGCGCATCGCGGCGCCCGCGTGGTTGCCCCAGGTGTTGAAGTAGGAGTACTGCCACCACCAGAGCGCCTCGTGGGGACGCCCCGCGTGGTAGTGGCGCAGCCCGTGGATGAGATCGGCGGCGACCGCGGTCAGGTCGTCGGAGAGCCGGTACGGGGTGACGCCGGTGTCCTTGTACGGGTCGAACACCTCGGCGTAGTCGTCGACCGCCTCCAGCCGCTCGGCCAGCGCGGTGCGCACCCCGTCGATGTCGGGGTCCTCGCTCATCGGCGGCTCGTTGTTGCCCGAGAGGATCACGTCGCGGTTGGCGCCCAGCTTGGCGCCCGCCAGGCTCACCTGCGCGACCTCCACCAGCAGCAGCGACCAGATGGCGTCTCCACCCTCACCGCTCGCGACCCTGGTCAGACCGTCGACGTAGTCCTGCACGTGCACGGAGATCTCTTCCGCAAGGGCGCTCCACTGGTCAGACATCCAGCAGCCTCCGTCCTTCGAACGCGCGGCCCAAGGTCACCTCGTCGGCGTACTCGAGGTCACCGCCCACAGGCAGACCGCTGGCCAGTCGTGTCACTTTGATGCCCATCGGCTTGACCAGACGGGCCAGATAGGTAGCAGTCGCCTCACCCTCGAGATTGGGGTCGGTGGCGAGAATGAGCTCGGTGACCCGGCCGTCGGCCAGGCGCGTCATGAGCTCGCGTATGCGCAGGTCGTCGGGGCCGATGCCGTCGATCGGGCTGATCGCGCCGCCGAGCACGTGGTAGGTGCCGCGGAACTCGCGCGTCTTCTCGATCGCCACGACGTCCTTCGACTCCTCGACCACGCAGATCACGTGCGTGTCGCGGCGCGGGTCGCGGCAGATACGGCACTCTTCCTCCGAGGCCACGTTGCCGCAGACCCGGCAGAAGCGGACCTTCTCCTTGACCTCCAGCAACGCGTGCGCCAGCCGCTTGACGTCGGCAGGATCGGCCGCCAGCAGGTGGAACGCGATCCGCTGCGCGCTCTTGGGACCGACGCCGGGCAGCAGGCCGAGCTCGTCGATCAGGTTTTGGACGACCCCTTCGTACATGCCTAGAACCCTGGCAACTGTCCGAGGCCGCCGCCGCCCAGCCCCTGGGCCAGCGGGCCGAGCTTCTCCTGCTGCAGGTCTGCGGCGGCGCGGACGGCATCGCGGACGGCCGCGATCACCAGGTCGGCGATCGTGTCGGCGGTGTCCTGCGGGTCGCCGGCGTCGATGACGCTCGGGTCGATCTTGAGCTCGAGCAGCTCGCCCGAACCGTTGACGACGGCCGTGACCATGCCGCCGCCCGACGAGCCCTCGATCTGCGCGTCGTTGAGCTCCTGCTGGGCGCTCACAAGCTGCTGCTGCATGAGCTGGGCCTGCTCCAGCAGCTGCTGCAGGTTGACATCCCCTGGGTTCACCGTGGTGCGCTCCTCGTGGCTCCGCATTCTTGACTCCACGAGCCTACGGGGTTTGGGCGGCGTCATGTACTGGGGTGCCCCCGCCTATGGGATGTTTTTGGCCGGATCTCGGCCCCCCTCCAGCGTCCGAGACCCGGCCACCACGTCGGCGGAGCGGCCGCACCACGCCGACGCGTTGATCCAGGACCCTAACGAGCCCAACGTTGCACACAGGTTGCGTACGTTCAACCACTCTCCGCAATCCCCCCGAACGGGTTGCGCGGATCGCCCGCAAGACGGATGCTCTGAGTGACTACTTGGAGTGACCGATGAGTTACGCCGATCTCAACGCGTACTCCCGTCTTCTGCGCGGAGCACACGAAGCGGCGGTGACCGGCCGCGCCCTGCCGGAGCTGCCCCGCCGCCTGATCACCGCATCTTGGGAACGTTCCCTGCAGGCCGGGATCGATCCGGAGAGCAAGATCGCGCCGCTGGTTTACGACCTTCCCCGCATAAAGGACGCTCGTCAGGCCCATCCGCTGCGCCCGTTGCTGCCCATGATCGCCGAGACGCTCAGCGGCCTGGCCGACGAGGTGTTGATCCTTACCGATGGTGACGGGCGAGTGCTCTGGCGTGACGGCAGCCACTCGGTCATGAGCCGCGCCGACCAGATCGGCCTGGCCGACGGGCACCAATGGACCGAGGACAGCGTCGGCACCAACGGCATCGGCACCGCCCTCGCGGCCGGCCGGCCCGTGCACGTCTACTCCGAGGAGCACATCATGCGAGTGCTGCACATCTGGTCGTGCAGCGCCGCGCCCATCACCGATCCGGACTCCGGCACGATCATCGGGTGCGTCGACGTCAGCGGCACCGCGCGCAGCCTGCACCCGGCCACCGTCGCCCTGGTCACCGCCACGGCCAAGCTCGCTGAGACCCAGCTCGCGCTGCGCATGCACGAGCGCGACGAACGCCTGCGCCGCCGCTACGAGTCCCTGCGCGGGCGGCCCGGGGTGCTGCTGTCGTCCACCGGCCGTGTCCTGCTGGGCGACCCGGCGGGCGACCTGGGCGAGCGCCTGCGCCTCACCGGCCGCCGGGTGATACTCGGCGACGGGTCCGTCGGGCTGCTGGAGCCGTTCTCCGAGGGATTCCTCCTGCGTCCCGCGCCGTCCGACACGCCTCCTTCCCTCGCCCTGACGTTCCTCGGCGAGAGGCCGCCCCGTGCCACGTTCGGCGAGCTCGACCGGCCGCTGTCGCTGCGGCACGCGGAGATCCTGGCCCTGCTGGCGCTGCATCCGCACGGGCTGACGGCCGAACAGCTCTCGTTCCACCTGTACGGGGACGACGGCAATCCGGTGACGATCAGGGCGGAGATCCACCGGCTGCGGACCCAGCTGGGCGAGGCCATCGCGGCCAAGCCGTACCGGCTGACGTGCCCGCTGGAGGCCGACTTCCTGGAGGTGCGACGCCACCTGTCGGTGAACGACGCCCGTGCGCTGGCCCGCGCGTACACGGGTCCGCTGCTGCTGCGCTCGGAGTCGCCGGAGATCCGCCGCGAACGCGACGAACTGGAGGCGCAGGTACGTGCGTGCCTGCTACGGCACGGGTCGCCGGACGAGCTGTGGGCGTACGCGCAGACCTCCAACGGCCATGACGACTACGAGGTCCTGGAGCGCCTCGCCTCCCTTCCCCACACCGACCCGCGCTCCGCCGCCGCGCGCTCCCGTCTTTGCGTGTGAGCCTTTTGGAGCGCTCCCACCACCGACTTTCATTCAACGCTCCAGGCCGCGGCCGCCGACGTCCCGTCCATCGAGCATGCGACCCTGCCTCCGCCGATCGCCGATCGCCGATCGCCGATCGCCCATCGCCCATCGCCCATCGAGCAAGAGGGTCAACCCGTGCCGAACGTCGGCCATCGAGCAACCGAGAGCCGAGGCGCCTGTGGATCAGCTGTGGTCGATTTCGCCGATCACCTGGGCGCCCAGCTCACGTTCCAGCAGAGCCATGCCCGAAATTGCGTCCACGTCGGCGTCCGCGTCGTTCAAGGGGTCTACGTCGTCCGAGACCGGGGCCTTGGTGCGGCTGGGGACCGTCTCCGGCCAGGCCGCGGCGGCGCCACGGGCGGTGGGGGCGCGGGGGCCCGCCTGGGCGGCGGCCCTCGCCGCCGACTTCGCGGCGGCCATGCCAGTACCGCCTCCAGCCGGGGGGGCGCCCACGGACGGAGCCGCCACCGCAGCGGCGGCCTGTGCGACGGGCATGGTGCGAGTCGGGTCCGGGGTGGGCGGAGATCCGGGGCCGAAGTCGTCGGGAGCCTCGGGCCAGGACTCGTCCGTGGTCTGGCGTCCAGGAGACGCGGCCGGAGGTTGGTCGGAGCCGGACTCCTGGGCGTCGTGGGCGCCGCCGTGCGACGCCGTACGCCCCTGGGGCTGGGACGAGACATGCGCGCCTGCCGCCCCTTGAGACCCGGCCGACCCCGTCGGGCCCGCCACCGCGCCGTTGTTCACAGCCGGCCCACCATGACCCGCGGCCGGCCCGGCGTGACCTCCGGCCGGGCCACCGTGCGACGGAGGGCGGGAGGAGCCTCGCGGAGGGGGCGGGGAGCCACCGACGACCGCTTCGACGCGCCACGTGCCGCCGAGGACGTCGCCGAGCGCGCCGGCCACCACGGCGTCCTTGCCGCCGCCCGTGAAGTTCTTCATCGCGCCGACCTGGGTGAAGCCCAGCGTGACGATATTGCCTTCCACGCCCACCACCTGGGCGTTGGTGCTCACGTTCGCCCAGACCACGATGCTGCGCTGCTTGAGCGAGGCGAGCACGGCGGCCCACTGCGCCTGTACAGCGCCGACCCCGCTCCCCGTGGGAGCGCCGCCGGCCGGACCCCCGCTTTCCGCCTGAGACGTCTGCGGCGCGCTGCCCACCGCCGCCGCCTGCGTACCGCCTGACGCCCCCGCGGAGGGGGAGCCGGGACGTACGGGCTCGGGCCAGTCGTCAGCCCCCGCAGCCGCTGCCGGCTCAGCACCGGCGACATGCGGCTGCGCAGCCGGAACGGCCGGTGCCTGGGCACTCTCGCCGGCCTGATCATCCCCCGCCGCCGCGGAGACCCGGACGCCGGCGTGGCCCGACGAGGTGCCGGGTCGCGGGATGGGCACGGCGGCCGGGGCGGGCGCCGCGGCCGAGGAGGCGGGTGCGCCGGAAGCGGCCCGTACGGCCATCTGGGCGACCGCGCCGCCGCGTTCGAGGCGTTCGAGGCGGGCGAGCAGGGCCTCCTCGCCCTGCGCGGCGCCGGGAAGCAGCACGCGCGCGCACATCAGCTCGAGCAGCAGCCGCGGCGACGTGGCGCCGCGCATCTCGGTGAGACCCGCGTTGAAGACCTCCGCCGCGCGGGTCAGCTCGGCCGGGCCCATCGAGGCGGCCTGCTGGACGAGGCGTTCGAGCTCGTCGGCGGGGCGGTCGAGCAGGCCGCTCGAGGCCGCCTCAGGAACGTTCGCCAGGATCACCAGGTCACGGAAGCGTTCGAGCAGGTCGGAGGCAAAGCGACGGGGGTCGTGGCCGCCCTCGATCACCCGGTTGACCGCGTGGAACACCTGACCGCCGTCACGTGCCGCGAACGCGTTGACGACCTCGTCGAGCAGGTCGCCGTCGGTGTAGCCGAGCAGGGAGACGGCCTTGGCGTACGTGATGCCGTCCTCCTCGGCCCCGGCGAGGAGCTGGTCGAGGATCGAGAGCGAGTCACGCGCGGAGCCCGCGCCCGCACGTACGACGAGGGGCAGCGCGGCGGGCTCGAAGGGCACGTTCTCGGAGGTGAGGATCTCCTCCAGCAGTCCGCGGAGCGTCGCGGGCGGCATCAGCCGGAACGGGTAGTGGTGCGTACGCGACTTGATCGTCCCGATGACCTTTTCCGGCTCGGTCGTCGCGAAGATGAACTTCAGGTGCGGCGGGGGCTCCTCGACGAGCTTGAGCAGCGCGTTGAAACCCTCGCGGGTCACCATGTGCGCCTCGTCGATGATGTAGATCTTGTAACGCGCGGAGACGGGGGCGAAGAACGCCCGTTCGCGCAGGTCGCGCGCGTCGTCCACGCCACCGTGCGAGGCGGCGTCGATCTCGATGACGTCGAGGTGACCCGGCCCGGTCGGGGCGAGCGCGACGCACGACTCGCAGACACCGCACGGGTCGGGCGTCGGCCCCTGCTCGCAGTTGAGAGAGCGCGCCAGGATGCGGGCGCTGGAGGTCTTGCCACATCCGCGGGGACCACTGAACAGGTAGGCGTGGTTGATCCGCCTCGTGCGCAACGCCTGCCGCAACGGATCTGTGACGTGCTCCTGACCCTTGACCTCGGCGAACGTCCCGGGCCGGTACTTGCGATAAAGCGCAAGGCTCATGCGACCATCCCGCCTGCGAGGGGCTCCCAACGAAGAGACCCCTCGCACACCCGCCAGAGCCCGCTTATCCTTGCTGCCTTCCGGCCCTGGGGAGGTTCACAGGATGACGCCGCGCGAGGGGTCCCTGAACAGTCTAGCGGGATGCCGCAGTGCTTGCTCCACCCTGGAAAAGGTGGTCTGCGCACGCCCAGAAGTCCGGTAAGCTCGTCGGCGGAGGATTCGCCTAGTGGCCGAGGGCGCACGCTTGGAAAGCGTGTATAGGGCAACCTATCAGGGGTTCAAATCCCCTATCCTCCGCGCCTGGTTGAGGCAGTAAACGCGAAGGGGCCGACCCCATCCAAGTCGGCCCCTTTCGCTATTCGGGTCTCAGTTTTAGTCTCAGTTGGCCTCTTCGGAGGGTTCCTCTCCGTCCTCGCCCATCTCCCAGAGCAGGCTGTCAACCGGCGTGCCATGCCGCTACTGGACCACCCCATGATGGCCATCACGGTTCGCTCGGGAACTCCAAGGATCAGCAGGACGATCGCGGCGGTGTGCACGTTGGCCGGACACCCCGTACGCGCCTTCCACGGAGTGTCCCTCCTGTCCCTCAACCTGTTCGGACCAGCGCAAGCACAGGTGACAATGAGGGACACGGCACCCAGGGCAAGTCCCCACTGTCCCTGAACACGCGAAGAGCCAGCTAGACCAGCCCCGCGTCGTGGGCGATCAGCCCCGCCTGGGTGCGGTTGGCGCAGCCCAGTTTGTCCAGCATGCGTGACACGTATCCCTTGATCGTGGCCTCCGCCAGGTAGAGCCTGCCGGCGATCTGCGCGTTCGACAGGCCCTCCCCCAGCAGCGCCAGGACCTCGACCTCGCGTTCGGTCAGCGATCCGACCAGCTCCCTGGCCCGGTCGCGGGCCGAGTGCGTGTCGGCGGAGGCCGCGATGAGGCGGCGGGCGGCGGCAGGCGACAGCACGGTGTGGCCCTCGGCCGCCACCTTGACCAGCCCGATCAGCTCCTCCGGCGGGGTGGACTTGATCAGGAACCCCGACGCGCCGGCCCGCAGCGCGCGCAGCACGTACTGGTCGGCGTCGAACGTGGTCAGCACCACGATCGGCGGCGGGTCGGGGAGCTTTCCGAGCCGTTCGATCGCGGTGATGCCGTCCACGCCCGGCATGCGCAGGTCCATGAGCACCACGTCGGGCCGCTGCCGGACGACCTCCTCGACCCCGGCCGCGCCGTCGTGCGCCTGGCCGACCACCTCGATGTCGCCCGAGGCGCCCAGGATCGTGCTCAGGAACCGGCACACCATCGGCTCGTCGTCGACCACCACCACGCGGACCACGGGTCACACCCCAGTCGGGACGTAGGCGGGCAGCGTGGCCTCCAGCCGGAAGCCGCCGTCGGGCTCGCGCCCGGCGCGCAGCGTGCCGTGCACGACCTCGATGCGCTGGCGCAGGCCCGCGATGCCGAGCCCCGACCCGGTGCCGGCCAGCTCACCGGGCGCCCGGGTCGGCGGGGTGTTGCGGATCGACAGGCGTACCTGCGCGTCGCCGTACTCGACGCGGACGGTCACGCGCGCGCCCGGGGCGTGCTTGCGCACGTTGGTCAGCCCCTCCCTGACGATGCGGTAGGCGGTGCGCCCGACGACGGGCGAGGCCAGCGCCGGGTCGCCCTCCTCGACGAGCTCGGCCGGGTTGCCGACGGCCGTGGACTCGGCCATGAGCGCGGCGAAGCCGGCCACCGACGGCGTCTCCTCGCCCTCGGGCGCCGTGCGCAGGATGCCGACCAGGTCGCGCAGCTCGTCCAGTGCCTGGACGCCCGCCACCCGCAGCTCCTCGGCCTGTCTTCGGGTCTCCTCGTCGGTGGCGGTCATGCGCAGCGCGCCCGCCTGCAGCACCATCAGGCTGACCCGGTGGGTGACCACGTCGTGCATCTCGCCGGCCAGGCGGGCCCGCTCCTCGGTGCGGGCCTGCTCGGCCAGCAGGTGGCGTTCGCGTTCCGCGCGCTCGGCGCGTTCGGTCAGCGCCTGGACCAGGCGCCTGCGGGCGTCGAAGTAGAGCGCGAGCAGCGGGCCGAGGGCGACGCGGAGGACGCCGAGCGTGAGGAGCAGCACGGAGGGCTGCCAGGGGCGCACGACGATCAGCGTGAAGACGGCGAGCGCGATGATCGCCCTGCGGCGGTTCTGGCGGCAGTGGTAGAGCGGGCCGTAGGCGGCCAGCGACGCGGCCAACCCCGGCGCCCACACGTTGTCGGGGTTGGCGGGGGTGATCGCACCGAGCGGCCAGATCAGCAGCGTCACGACCAGAGTGAACGCGCCGATCACGGCCAATACGGCGAGCGGGGCCCTGCGCCGCGCCGCCAGCGACAGGCAGGCCAGCGCCTGCGCGCCGAGCAGGACCCAGGCCAGCGTGCCGGGCCGCTCCGGCCACCAGGAACCCTGCGCCAGCGTCAGGACCGTGTCCAGGACCGCTAAGGCGACGGCGATCGCCACGTCCACGGCGAGCCGGTGCCTGCGCATCATGCCGCCAACGCTATGACATCGGGCGAAGAGCCAGGTACCTACGAAAGTCGCATCCCAGTCCCTACGGCCTGCCCTGCCGGAGGCCGGGCGCCGGATCGTGCAATGGATCGCATGACACCTCACCTGGGACGCTACAAGATCGATTCGGGGTCCGTCACCTTCAGGACCAGGCACCTGTTCGGGCTCGCCCCGGTACGCGGCACGTTCGCCATCCGGTCAGGGGTCGTCGACGTGGCCGAGCCGCTCGCCGACTCGCGCGTCGAGGTGGAGATCGACACCGGGAGCTTCCACACCGGCAACGACCAGCGCGACGCCGGCGTTCGTTCGGCCCGCCTGCTCGATACCGGCCGCTTCCCCGTCATGACCTTCCGGGCGAACGGCTCGCTGGAGGGGACGCTGACCGTGCGGGACGTCACCCGGCCGCTGGCGCTGACCGTCGAGCGGACGGAGGTGGAGCCGGGCTCGTTCACCGTCGTGGCGACCACGCGCGTCGACAGGACCGAGTTCGGCGTGACCGCCTACCGCGGCCTGGCCGCGCGCCACCTCGACGTCCGGGTGGAGGTCACGTGCGTGCGCTCGTAGTGGAGGAACTGGCCAAACGCTACGGCGCGGTGCGGGCCGTACGGGAGGTGAGTTTCAGCGTCGAGCACGGGGAGATCTTCGCACTGCTCGGCCCGAACGGCGCGGGCAAGACCACCACGTTGGAGATCATCGAGGGCTTCCGCGTCAAGGACGCCGGGGTGGTCGAGGTGCTCGGCATGGACCCGCGCGACCCGGCGCTGCGCGCGCGGATCGGGCTGGTGCTGCAGGACATCGCGGTCGAGCCGTACCTGACCGTGCGCGAGACCATCGCGCGCAACGCCGGCTACTACCCGGCGCCACGCGACGTGGACGAGGTCATCGACCTGGTCGACCTGCGCGAGCAGGCGCGGCGCAAGGTCAAGGTGCTGTCCGGTGGCCAAAAGCGCCGCCTGGACCTGGCGCTCGGCGTGATCGGCAACCCGAGCCTGCTCTTCCTCGACGAGCCGACCACCGGCTTCGACCCGAACGCCCGCCGCGGCGCCTGGGAACTGGTCAGGAACCTGCGCGACTCGGGCACCACGATCGTGCTCACCACGCACTACATGGACGAGGCGCAGGAACTGGCTGACCGGGTCGCGGTGATGTCCGCCGGCCGCGTCGTCGCCACGGGCACGCCGGCCACGCTGGGCGGGCGCGACTCGGCCAAGACCCGCATCCGCTACCTGACCCCCGAGGGCCCCATCGTCCTCGAGACCACCGACCCCACCGGCACGCTCAGGGAGCTGATCTGGAGCGGGGTCGTGCTGGACGGGCTGACCGTGGACCGGCCCAGCCTGGAGGACGTCTACCTGGAGCTGACAGGATCATGAGACTCATCTGGCACCAGATCCGCTACGAGCAGCTGTCGTTCTGGCGCAACCCGCAGAGCGCGTTCTTCACGTTCATCTTCCCCGTCGTGGTCATCACGATCTTCGGCGCGCTGTTCAACGGCATGGAGACAGGCGACTACTTCTACGGGGT
The DNA here is from genome assembly GCF_040674955.1 of Nonomuraea sp. NPDC049695. NCBI lineage: Bacteria > Bacillati > Actinomycetota > Actinomycetes > Streptosporangiales > Streptosporangiaceae > Nonomuraea > Nonomuraea sp. NPDC049695. Next base: position 196,993 of record NZ_JBFANV010000007.1, read on the forward strand.
GTCGGCGCTGGAGTACTACGTGCCCACGATCGCCGCGGTGTCGGTGCTCGGCTCCTGCTTCAGCCAGCTGGCGATCGTGCTGGCCGCCCGGCGCCAGAACGGCATCCTCAAGCGCGTCCGCGCCACCCCGCTGCCGGCCCACGTCTACTTCGCCGGCCTGCTGGCCCACTGCGTGCTGGTCAGCATCGTCGACGTGCTGCTCGTCTCGCTCGTCGGCAGGCTGTACGGCGTGCCGTTCCCCGACCCGGCGCGGCTGCCGGGCCTGGTGGCCACGCTCGTGCTGGGCGCGGCCGCGTTCTGCGCGCTCGGCGTGGCCGTGGCCTCCCTGATCCGCAACGCCGAGGCCGCGCCCGCGGTGGTGCAGCTGGTGCAGTTCCCGCTGGTGTTCATCGCGGGCACCTACCTGCCGATCCACTCCGACGTGCTGAACGCGGTCTCGGACGTGCTGCCGGTCCGGCCGTTCAACCAGGCCCTGTTCACCGGCCCCACCTGGCACAGCCTCGCCGTGCTGGCCGTCTGGGGGCTGGCGGGGGCGCTGGTGGCCATCCGCCGGTTCCGATGGGATCCACAGCCGGAATGACCGGGTTAATTCGGTTGCTCGAGGGCCATCAGGCTCACCAGGTCGTAGGCCACGTGCGAGGCGGCCACGGAGGTGATCTCGGCGTGGTCGTAGGCGGGACGTCACCTCCACGACCGCCTTCGCCGAGGTGTGGCCGGCCCTGCGCGCCGCCGACCAGCTCGGCATGGTCCAGCTAGATGGTGCTTCGCACGCCCTCCTATCGCGCTACGCGCGGAAGGAAGTCGAGCGTGCGTTGCAGGAGGAGCTTGGCAGCAGGCTCGTCGTAGCCCGGTAGGGACGAGTCGGCGAAGAGGTGCTCCTTGCCGGGGTAGAGGAACAGCTCCACGGTGTCGACGGCGGCGGCCAGGGCGCGGGCAGCGTCCAGGTCGCCGCCTTCCTCGGTGAAGAACGGGTCCTGGTCCATCCCGTGCACCTGCGCCGGTACGCCGTCCGGCCAGCTGCCGAACTCCTCGACCGGGAGGCAAGCGTCGTAGAACAGCCCGCCCACCGCACCCGTCCGGGTCTGCGTCAGCCGCTGCGCGGGCATGACGCCGAGCGAGAACCCGGCGTACACGACCTGTTCCGGCAGGCGCTGCGCAGCCTCGACGCCGCGCTCCATGATCGTGCCGAAGCCGGTGTCCCGGGCGTAGCCGATGCCCTCCTCGAGGGTCGCGTACGTGTGTCCCTCGTAGAGATCCGGCGTGTGGACGGTGTGGCCCGCGCGCCGGAGCTCCTCGGCGAACGCCTTCATCCCGCCGGTCAGCCCCTGCGCGTGGTGGTACAGCACGACCTCGGCCATGATCCACTCCAATGATCCAAATATCTCGAACAATCCGCGATGCTAGTCTATTAGGACCATGCCGATCAATAAGCCAGTGCCGGACTACGAGCTTGCGGACACCGTCGAGCTGACGACCGCGGAGCAGGTGCGGGCGATCAGCGACCCGCTGCGGACGACGATCCTCGGACTGCTGCACGAGCGGGCCGCGACGGTGACCGAGCTGGCCACCGCGGTCGGCCGGCCGAAGAGCACGGTCGCGCACCACGTGAAGGTGCTGACGGACGCGGGCATCCTGCGGGTGGTGCGGACGCGCCGGGTGCGGGCGATCGAGGAGCGGTTCTACGGGCGCGCGGCGCGGATGTTCTACGTCGGGCTCGGCCGGCAGGGCAAGGACGGACAGCTCCCGCACGACTTCAACGACTTCGAGGTCGCGGCCGAGGAGTCCAAGCCGGCGTACGACGCCGGGCAAATGCGCTCGTTCATCCGGCACGCGCGGATCCCCGAGGAGCGCGCGGCCGAGTTCTGGCAGCAGGTGGACCAGCTGATCCACACCTTCGACCAGCTCCCGCGCTCGGGCGACACGACGTACGGGTTCACCGTTGGTCTCTACCCGATCGTCGACTACCCGACGCTGCCACCGGCCGAAGGCGAGACCTGAGCCTCCACGGCGTATCCTCCGGCGGGGTCTCATTCAGGGTCTCGGTTCACCCCCATGCAGGGGTGTTCACTGGGGTCCCCGCCTGGCCTTCGTCCCAGGTGAAGACCGTTGTGACCAGCGGTGAACGAAGATCCGCAGACTTGGAGAAGCCCAGCCCAGCACAGCCGCGCCACCACCACCGCCGTGCCCGCGATCGCGGCCACCACCAGCCAGATCATGAATGCCGGGTAGAGGTAGACCACCTGGATCCACATGATGTCGCTGCCGCGGGCCAGCACGCGGAAGATCGGGGCAGCCGACAGGCACAGCGCGAGCGGCACCAGGTAGGGCACCAGCCTCAACCGCTGCCATCCGGTACGGCGGGCCGCCCAGCGCCGGGAACCGGCCGCCCCGCGCACCGCCAGACCGATGGTCACCAGGGTCAGCAGCAGGAACAGGATGTCGGTGGGGAGGTACTGGGGCGCAGAGGGGACCTTCGGGGTGTCCCCCTCGATCAGGGCGACCAAGCCTTCCATGAGGGCTCCGGCGTCGGCGTAGGTCATCCCGGTGTTCGCCATGACGGCGACGCCGTACCCGGATCCCGGCATCAGCAGTTGGTCGGCCGTGGAGGTGAACAGGTCGCCGCCGTGCTCGATGAAGGGGGTGCCGTGCGGGGTTCTGCCGAGGGTCCAGCCGAGGGCGTACTCCCGGTTCGCCTGGGAGGGGGTGCGCAGTTGTTGCGTGCTCGCGGGGGTCAGGATGCCGTTGCTCTGCGCGATCAGCCATCGGGCCATGTCGCCGGCGGTGGAAAGGACGCCGCCGGAGCCGTTGCCGAAACCGGGTGGCTCCGGCAGGGCGATGGCCTGGCCGAGGACGACCAGGTGGCCGCGGGCGCTGGCGGGCAGGTCGCGCTCGGTGTCGACGGTCGTGCTGGAGCGCATGCCGAGCGGCGTGAACACATGCGCGCGCAGGTAGGCCGCGAACGGCTCGCCGCTCACCACTTCGACCAGGCGCGCGGCGACCTGGTAGTTGGTGTTGTGGTAGCTGAAGACGGTTCCCGGTTCGGTGGCGAGTTTCGCCGTCTTGAGCCGTGCCACGGAGCCTTGCAGCGTGGTCGGCTGGGGCAGGCTCTTCTCGTGGAAGGCCGAGTCGGCCATGCCGGAGGTCTGGTTGAGCAACTCTCGTACGGTGATCTTGGCTGCTCGGGGGTCTGCCATGGTGAACTCCGGCAGGTAGCCGTACACGGGCTGGTCGAGGTCGACCTGCCCCTTCTCGACCAGTTGCATGACGGCCAGGGACGTGAAGGACTTGCTGACCGACGCGACGGCCATGGGTGTGTCCGCCGTCACCCGTTCGCCGGTGGAGGTCCGGCCGTAGCCCGCGGCGTGGATGACCTTCGTCCCCTTGGTGATCGCAACCGCGACCCCGGGCAATCCGGTCGCCTCGCGGTACTGCTCGACGAACGCGTCCACAGACGCGGGAGTGACGCCGGCCGGCGGGGCGGAAGGGAGCAGGGCAAGACAGATCGCAGCGAGAGTGTTTCTGATCACCCGCCGAAGCTAGTCCCGCCCTGAGCCCGCGACCATTGCGGGACACCTCCGCCTTCCTTACGGAAACCCGCCATCGAAGCCGGAGGTTCGCCGTCACGGCGGCCGTCACGGCGGCCGCCTGCCGTTTACCCCTGGGGCCTTACGCCCACCCGGCTGAGTACGAATACTCATGCGTCGTTCTGGCGGCCTTCATACTGTTCGATCATGTGTCTGAAGCTCGCCGTCGGCGGCGGCCTGCTGCTCGGGTGGGCAGCCGCCGGCCTCTGGCTCCCGTGGACCGCCCCTTGGGACGACGGCAACGACCGCTGGAAACTGGTGGCCGCCCAGTCGTCGGTCACCTACGGACGGGTCATCGCCACCGGCGAGCACGACGCGTGGGCCTTCGGCTGGGACATCGTCGGAATCGGCGCCTGGCTGCCGATGGCCGACGGTCCGCACCGCCCCACGGCCTTCCACTGGGATGGCGACCGCTGGTCGAAAAGCGACTTCCCGATAGAACGCGGCAACGTCGGCTCGGTCGCCGCGTCCGCACCCACCAACGTGTGGGCCCTGGCCGGCGACGAGGGCGACACCATCGTCCTACGCTGGGACGGACGCGCCTGGAGGATCGTCAGGAAGCTGCCCGTCACAGCCGGGAGCCTCGCCGTCACCGCTGACGACGACGTGTGGGTCTTCGGCGACCACAAGGCCTGGCACCACGACGGCGCCACCTGGTCGGAACAGAGTGTCGCCTTCCGCGCCTGCCAGGTCAGCGTCCGCTCCGCCTCGGACATCTGGGCCCTCGACGGCGACGCCCCCTGGGTACACCACTTCGACGGCGAGGTCTGGACCCGAGTCGACCTCACCGCGGCGCTGCCCAAGGCCCCACCACCATCCGACGACTTCCCGCCCGACCCGACCGGCCCTCGGCTGACCGCCATCACCGCCGACCCGTCCGGCATCTGGATCACGGGAGAGATCGGCGCGTCGTCGTTCCTGCTCTCCCAGACCGGTTCCGGCTGGCGCGGCGAGGACACCTCCGCGAAGGCCGGACGCATGGTCCGTGACCTCCCGCCCGTCCCCGACGGCAGGGGCGGCCACTGGTTCATCGGCTCCACCGACAGCAACGGGTACGACTCCGCCCTCGCCCACCGTGACCCCTCCGGCCACTGGACCACCGTTCCGTCGGGCGGCGAGCTGACCTCGCTGTCGGCCGTCCCGGGCGGCCCGCTCCTGGCCACCGGAGCGATCGGCAGAGCTTCAGGCGTCTTCCGCAAGCTGCCCTGAGGAGGACCGCGGCTCCGGATCTATGTCCTCACCCGGCCGGCCCGGGACTCCAGATAGCGCTGCTCGGCGATGCTGGCGGTCGACTTCGCGGCTCGCCGGTAGTGCTCGTACGCCCCCGCCATGTCGCCGGTCTTCTCCAGCAGATGCGCCCGTACGGACAGCAGCCGGTGATGTCCGGCCATCCGCTCGTCACCGTCCAATGTGGCCAGCAGAGCCAGCCCGGCCAGGGGACCCTCGGTCTCGGCGAGTGCGATCGCCCGGTTGAGGGTGACCATCGGGTTGGGTGCGATCCGTTCCAGGATCAGGTAGAGGGCGTGCACCTGTGCCCAGTTGGTCTCCTCGGCCGTGGCCGCGTCGGCGTGCGTGGCGGCGATGGCGGCCTGCAGTTGGTAAGGGCCCAGCTCCGGGCCGGCCAGCGACGTCTTGACCAGCTCGATGCCCTCGTCGATCAGTACGCGGTCCCACTTCGTACGGTCCTGCTCGTCCAGCGGCACCAGGTCGCCGGCCGCCGTCGTGCGGGTATCCCGGCGGGCGTGGGTCAGCAGCATCAGTGCGAGCAGCCCGGTCACCTCGCCGTCCTCAGGCAGTTGCGCGTGCACCATCCTGGTCAGCCGGATCGCCTCCCGTGCGAGGTCGGCGCGGTGCAACTCGCTGCCCGATGAGGCGGTGTAGCCCTCGTTGAAGATCAGGTAGAGGACGTGCAGGACGACCCGTAGCCGCTCCTCGCGCTCCGCGCCGTCCGGCAGGCTGAACGAGCTGCCGGCGGCCTTGATGCGCTGCTTGGCCCGGCTGATCCTGGCCGCCATCGTGGCCTCCGGCACCAGGAACGCGCGGGCGATCTCGGCAGTGGTCAGGCCGCCGACCGCCCGCAGCGTCAGGGCGGTCTGGGAGGCCGCGGTCAGCGTCGGATGGCAGCACAGGAAGAGCAGGACGAGCGAGTCGTCGGTGTCCGGTACGTCCTCGGGCACCACGTCGGTGGCCGTCACCGACTCCCGCTCGCGGCGCGCGTGGTCACTGCGCATCTGGTCGATGAGCCGCCGGGACGCGACAGTCATCAGCCAGCCGCGCGGACTGTCCGGCACCCCCTCGGCCGGCCACTGGACGGTGGCGGCGAGGACGGCCTCCTGTACGGCGTCCTCACACCCTTCGAACTGGCCGTGCCGGCGTACCAACGCGCCGAGGACCTGCGGCGTGAGCTCACGCAGCAGGTCCTCGATGGCTGATGCTGTCATGCCTCCAATTGTCCGTCAGCGAACATCACCTGCCGCACCTCCACCCCCAGGCCCTCGATCGCGGTGTCCGGGATCTGCGCTGCCAGCTCGATCGCCCGCTCCTTGTTCTCGCAGTCGATCAGGTAGAAGCCGCCCAGGTACTCCTTCGCCTCCAGGAAAGGGCCGTCGGTCACCACCGGCTGGCCGTTGCGTACGGACACCACGGCGGCCTGCGACGGGTCGACCAGCGCCTGCGTGGTGATCATCTCGCCGGACCTCTTCAGCGCCTCGATGAACGTGGCGTGGCCGTCGCCGATCGCCGCCTTCTCCTCGTCGGTCAGCGCGTCCAGCACGGCCGGGTTGATGTGCAGGCTGATCAGGAACTTCATCTCGTGCTCCTCGTGCTTCGCGAGCCCCGGGTGGGCCCTTCGACCGGTTGGTCGGAGCCACCGACGTCGTCTTGACATGCCCCGCCAGAACTTTCGCGAGAAATTTCCGCCCGTACCGATGTCAAGAAGCTCTCGACCGCTCCGACCAACGGGCGAAACGTCGAGAGAACAGGGAGTTCAGGATATGCGAGCCAATCGGGCATGGCTGGGACTGGTCGTCCTCATGCTGCCGACGTTGCTGGTCGCGATGGACATGACGGCGTTGCTCCTCGCGCTCCCACAGCTGAACGCCGACCTGGGTGCCACCAACGTCCAGCAGCTGTGGATCAGTGACAGCTACGGGCTCATGGTGGCCGGCCTGGTCATCACGATGGGTACGCTCGGCGACCGGATCGGTCGCCGACGGCTGCTGATGATCGGCGGAGGGGCGTTCGCGGTGCTGTCGGTGGTGGCCGCCTTCGCGGTCAGCCCGCTGATGCTGATCGTCGCGCGTGCGCTCCTGGGCATCGCCGGCGCGACCCTGGCGCCGTCCACACTCGCCTTGATCACCAACATGTTCCGCGACGAACGACAGCGCGGGCAGGCCATCGCGATCTGGGCGACCTGCCAGTTCACCGGCGGCGCGCTCGGACCCGTACTCGCCGGATTCCTGCTCCAGCACTTCTGGTGGGGGTCGGTGTTCCTGGTCGCCGTGCCGGCGATGGCGCTGCTGCTGCTCGCCGGGCCGGTCCTGCTGCCGGAGTTCCGCAGCGACCAGGCCGGCCGGCTGGACCTGACCAGCGTCGGGCTGTCGCTCGTGGCGGTGCTTCTGATGGTCTACGGCATCAAGCAGCTGGCCGTCGAGAGCGTGCCGGTCGTGCCGGCGGCGGCCCTCGTCGTCGGCGCGGCCATCGGATTCCTGTTCGTACGCCGGCAGCTGCGGCTGGAGACTCCCCTGCTGGACCTGCGGCTGTTCCGCAACCGCCCGTTCACGGCCGTACTCGTCGGGCTGGTCCTCGCCGGCGTCGCCATGGCCGGTACGGGCCTGCTGGTGACCCAGTACCTGCAGAGCGTGCTGGGCTTCTCGCCGGTCGCGTCGGCGCTGCTGTTCGCACCGATGGGGCTGGGCGTGGCGGTCGGCACCATGGCCGCACCGGCGCTGACCCGGCGGATGAAGCAGACGACCGCGATCGCCGGCGGGCTGGCGGCATCGGCGCTGGGCAGCCTGCTGCTGGTCGGCGTCGACGGTGCGCTTGCCCTGCCGCTGGTGATGATCGGCATCGCCGTACTGGCGCTGGGCACCGGCCCGCTGTTCGCGCTGGGCACCGGGCTGGTCGTCGGGTCCGTACCGCCGGAGCGCGCCGGCTCGGCGGCGTCGATGTCGGAGACCGGCAACTACTTCGGCGGTTCGCTCGGCTTCGCGCTGCTCGGTGTGGTGGCCGCGGTGGTCTACCGCAGCCGGACGGACGGCACGTCCGACTCGCTGGCCGGCGCGGTCGCCGCCAGCCGGCGCCTTCCCGCAGGCCAGGGCGCGGAACTGCTGCACACCGCGCGGGAGGCGTTCACCGCCAGCCTGCACGTCACCGGTCTCGTGGCCGCGGTCATCTTCACCGGGCTGGCCGTACTGATCCTGGCCATGCGGCCGGCAAGCCGGACCGCCCCGGTCGCCCGCCTCGACTATGAGGCGACTCGCTCTTAGGAGGCCGTGGGGTGGTCGAGGGGCCGGCAAAACGGCCACCCCGTCATAATCGGGCCATGGGAAAGAGCTACGAGCGGATAGACGGCAGGCTGCGTGCCTTCATCGAGGCGCAGCACATCTTCTTCACCGCGACCGCGCCGCTCGGCGGCGACGGCACCATCAACCTCTCCCCCAAGGGCCTGAACGGCTCGTTCGCCGTGCTCGACGAACTCACCGTGGCCTACCTCGATTTCGCCGGCAGCAACGCCGAGACGATCGCCCATCTGCGCGAGAACGGCCGCATCACCCTGATGTGGTGCGCCTTCGACGGGCCTCCCAACATCGTGCGTGTGCACGGCCGCGGAGAGCCGGTCTTCCGCGATGATCCGCGTTGGGACGAGCTGATGGGTTACTTCCCGGACATCGACCCGAGCCTGCACGGCCTGCGCGCGATCATCGTCGTGACCGCGGAGAAGATCCGCGATACCTGCGGGTATGCCGTCCCGTTCATGACCTATGAGGAGGACCGGCCGCTGCACGCCTCGCGCTTCGCCCGCGAGACCGACGAGTCACTCGACGCGTACTTCCGGAAGAAGGAGCACGTCGCGACCAGCATCGACGGCCTGCCCGGGCTCCCCCTGCCGCTGCCGCCACTTCCGCACACCACCTGAAACACCGTCGTTCCTCATTGATCACCGCAAGCGTCAGACCGACGGTCGGCTGTCCGTCTGGCGGCGTAGGCCCGGCGCCACTGCTCGGCCGCTTGCAACATGGCGTGGCCGACGTGGTCAAAAAAGTCGCCGATGTCCTGCAGCCGGAGCCCGGCCGGTGAGGTGGTCCCGAGGGTTTCCGCTCCGTGGCGGGCGAAATCGGCCAGCAAGGTGTTCTGGCGAGCGCTGGCCATCCAACCGCGGAACAAGGCATCGGCGTCGATGACATAGCGGTCGCGCCGCCGCCGGGGGTCGCGTTCGCGGCGGATCAGCTCCTGCTGTTCGAGTTCGCCGACGGCCTTGGAGATGGAGGCGGGGCTGACCCGGAGGTGCCGGGCGAGGTCGGCCGCGGTGAGGCTGCCGCTGTCGGTGAGGTAGAGGCCGGCGAGCACGCGAGCGGTCATGCGCGACAGCCCAGTGCTGATCATGATTTCGGCGAACTGTTCCTCCAGGTCGCTGACCGCTTTGACGTCGCGTTCCGCAGGTGCCGGTTGGCGTCTGCGGGCGCGTTCCCGGGTGGCCTGGTGCGCCTGGTCGGCCTGGTATCCGTCGGGACCGCCGTTGCGGGCCACCTCGCGCGTGATGGTGGACAACGGCCGGTTCAGGCGAGCGGAGATCTCCGTGTAGGTGAGCCCTTCGGCCAGCCCGTCGGCGATCTGCCGTCGGTCTTCGTGGGTGAGCCTGCCTCCGGGCATCGGTGACGCCTTCCTGTTCGTACGAGCGCGGGTAGGGGGCAGTCTTGCATTCGCCGCCACCTCATTGCAAGTCAGCCTGCTTGCATTCGCCCTCATTGTCATTTCAAGTTCGGCGATCCACCTGGACGTAGCCTCATATTTTTGATGTTGACGAAATAATGAATGCAAGTTAGCTTTTCGTCTGTCGCGAACGCTAGGTGCGCGCCCTATGACAACAACCCCTGAGAGGAACCGACATGATCGCATCGACGTCCGCCAAGGCAGCCCTGCTCATCGCCGCGACCCTGGTCGCGACCGCTCTGCCCGCCTCCGCGTCGCCGGCTCCCGGAAACCCCGGGGTGCAGCGCGTGCTCGACCAGGCCGTGGCCTCCAAGATCGCCCCCGGCATCGTCACCGAGATCCGCGACGGTCACCGCTCGTGGTTCGGCTCGGCGGGCGTGTCCGACACCAGCACCGGGCGAAAGCGCCGGCAGCAGGAGAGGTTCCGCATCGGCAGCGCCTCCAAGGCCTTCACCGCCACCGTGGTACTCAAGCTCGGGGCCGAGGGCAAGCTGAGCCTGGACGACACCGTGGCCAGGTGGCTGCCCGGCCTGTTCGACGGCAGCGCGTACGACGCCGACAAGATCACCATCAGGCAGCTGCTCAACCAGACCAGCGGCATCTACGCCTACACCAACGACGAGGAGTTCTTCGCCAAGGGCGTGGGCGAGGAGTGGTTCAAGCACCGTTACGACACCTACACCCCCGAACAGCTGGTGAAAGTCGCCCTGGCGCACCCGCCCACCGGCACGCCGGGGCAGCGCTTCACGTACTCCAACACCAACTACATCCTCGCCGCCATGATCGTCGAAAAGGCGACAGGCCGGACCTTCACCCAGGAACTCGACAGGACTGTCATCCGCCCCCTGGGCCTGAGCGGCACCTCTCTGCCCGGCGCCGACCCCAAGATCCGCGGCCCGCACCCGGTGCACTACTCCATCCTGTTCTCCCGGGACCCCCAGCCCACGATCTACGACGCCACCAAGATGAACCAGTCCTTCGCCTGGGCAGCCGGCGGCATCATCTCCACCACGACAGACCTCAACCGGTTCTTCGGCGCCCTGTTCGGCGGGCGCGTCCTGCCCGCCGCACAACTGCGGGAGATGCTCACGACCGTTCCCACCGAGGGATCGAACTGGATCCCCAACACCAGGTACGGCCTGGGCGTCTTCGAACAGGAGCTGCCGTGCGGGGTGACCGTCTGGGGCAACGCCGGCGCCACGTACGGCTCCTGGAGCTACTCCATGGGGACCCGCGACGGCAAGCACCGCGTCACGAGCCAGCTCAACGGGGACTGGGCGCCGCTGAGCGTCTTCAACGACGTGCTCTCCGCGGAGTTCTGCCCGGCCACGTCCTGATGGCCCGCGCTCGGCCTGAGGGCGGTACGGAGCCCGCCGACGGTGGCCGCTAGGCGGCGACCAGTGCCTTCGAGCGGTCCGTGGCCATGTGTACGGCGAAGACGCCGAGCACCGTGCCCGTGACGTAGCGCTGGACGCGGAGCCAGAGCGGGCGGCGGGCCAGGAAGGCGGCCAGGGCGCCGGCCGAGATGGCGATCAGGGCGTTGACCGTGGTCGCGACGGCGATCTGGACCGAGCCGAGCGCCAGGCTCTGCAGCAGCACATGTCCCATGGCCGGGTCGATGAACTGCGGGAGCAGCGACAGGTACAGAATGGCGATCTTGGGGTTGAGCAGGCAGGTGAGCAGGCCCATGCCGAACAGCTTGCGCGGGGGCTCGGGCTCGAGGTCGCGCGGCTGGAAGGCCGAGGTGCCGCCCGGCTTGAGTGCGTTCCAGGCGAGCCAGAGCAGGTACGCGGCGCCGGCCAGCTTGAGCACCGTGTACGCGACCGGCACGTACGCGAAGATGGCCGTCAGCCCCAGGCACGTCGCGGTCAGGTAGAGGGTGAAGCCGAGGACGACGCCGGTGAGGGAGATCAGGCCGGCCCGGCGGCCCTGGGTGATCGATCGCGAGACCAGATAGACCATGTTCGGCCCAGGCGTGAGAACCATGCCCAGGGACACCAGCGCGATCCCGATCAATCCAGACGTCATATCGGCAGATTAGCGGACATATAGCGAATTCCGCATTACCTTACTCATCGCTCCGCGTAATCAGAGTGTTACGGGGGATGAGGGGAGGCATGCAGTTCGACGACGATGCGCAGCTTGATCCGTCGCAGGTCGAGGACGTGCGGCCCTCCGGTCCGCGGCCGGGCGGAGGCGGCTGCATGGTGCCCATCGGCGGCCGGGGCGGCGGCTGCCTCCTCCTGATCCTGGCGGTGGTCGGGATGTTCCTGTTCGGGGTCTTCCCGTCGCCGTTCAGCGGCAACGAGAGCGGCCGGCAGGGCGGCGGACAGGGTGCGGGGCGGCAGCCGAGCGCCCCGGGCGCGCCCGGCAACCTGGCCGCCCGCTGCCGTACCGGGGCCGACGCCCAGCAGTCCGAGGACTGCCGCGTCGTCGGGACGGTCAACAGCATCCAGTCGTACTGGCGGCAGGCGTTCGACGAGCGCGGGCGCAGGACGTACACGCCCGCCAAGACCGTGCTGTTCACGCAGGCGGTCAACACCGGCTGCGGCACGGCCGACTACGCCGTGGGCCCCTTCTACTGTCCCGCCGATCGCAAGGTCTACCTCGACCTGACGTTCTTCGACACGCTCCAGCGGGACTTCGGCGCGGAGGGCGGCCCGTTCGCGCAGGCGTACGTGATCGCCCACGAGTACGGCCACCACGTCCAGAACCTGCTCGGCACCATGAGCAGGGTCGGCCCCGACAGCAGGCCGGGTGCCGGCGGCACATCGGTGCGACTGGAGCTACAGGCCGACTGCTACGCGGGCGTCTGGGCGCAGAACGCGGTCAAGACCGGCTTCTTCCGCGAGCCGTTCTCCAAGAAGGACATCGACCAGGCGCTCAGCGCGGCCGCGGCGGTGGGGGACGACAGCATCCAGCGGCGCACGCAGGGCCGCGTGACCCCCGACGCCTTCACGCACGGCACGTCGCTGCAGCGGGAGAAGTGGTTCACTGTCGGGTACGAAAGCGGGGACCCGAAGCGGTGCGACACGTTCTCCGGAGGTATTTAGACGGACCGTCGGGGAAGCTGTCAGTCGGGTGGCACCCCCAGAAGGGACGTCAGAATGGACTTCAGAGACGACGTCGAACTCGACCCCTCGCAGGTGGAGGACGCCGGCGGATATTCGGGCGGAGGCGGCGGAGGCGGCGGTTTCCCCGGTGGCATGATCGTCGGCGGCGGTGGCATCGTCAGCCTGATCGTGCTCGTGCTGGTCTTCGTGCTCAACAATGTGGGCGGCGGCGGCGGGAGCAGCGAGCCGGCCCAGCAACGGCCTGCATCCAACCTGGCCGAACAGTGCCATACGGGCAAGGATGCCGACCAATCGGAGAAGTGCCGCGTGGTGGGCGTGGTCAACAGCATCCAGGACTACTGGAAGAAGGAAATTTCCGGATATCGGCCGGCCAAGACCGTCCTGTACTCAGGCCAGTTGAAGACGAGCTGCGGCACTGCCAGCTCGGCCGTCGGCCCGTTCTACTGCCCCGGCGACCAGCGCGTCTACCTCGACCTGAGCTTCTTCGAACAGCTCCACAGCCAGTTCGGCGCCAAGGGCGGCCCGTTCGCGCAGGCGTACGTGATCGCCCACGAGTACGGCCACCACGCACAGGACCTGCTCGGCGCGCTCGGCTCCAGCGGGTCGTCGGTCGCCATCGAGCTCCAGGCCGACTGCTACGCCGGCGTCTGGGCGCACAACGCGGTCCAGACCGGCTTCTACGACAAGCCGTTCACCACGGCGGAGATCTCCGAAGCCCTGGACGCAGCCGCGGCGGTCGGCGACGACAGAATCCAGCAGCGCACCACCGGCAGAGTCGATCCCGAATCGTTCACGCACGGCAGCTCCAAGCAACGCGTCGCCGCCTTCCAACGTGGCTACGAAAACGGCAGACCCGGCGACTGTGGGCTGGATGAACTGCGCTGACGCTTCATGACAGCGCAAGGATTCGAATTCTCTCCTAAAATCGGGGGGGTGATCTTCAAGCTTGTCGGCGACGGACGCCCTTATCCCGAACACGGTCTGACGCACCGCGAGTGGGCGCAGATCCCTCCACGGCAGGTCCGGCTCGACTCGTTGATCACCACGAAGGCCATGCTGGACCTGCACTCGTTGCTCGCCGCCGACTCCACCTTCTACGGGGATCTTTTCCCGCATGTGGTGCAGTGGCAGGGCGAGCTCTATCTGGAGGACGGCCTGCATCGCGCGTTGCGCGCGGCCCTGCACCAACGATCGATCCTGCACGCCAGGGTCCTGGAGCTGCCCAACTGACAATCCAAAAAAGGGAGCCGCGATTCGCGGCTCCCTTTTTTCATGCCCGGCCCGGAGTACGCGCCTTTCCAACCTCGTTCGTCGATCATCCCTAATCGCCCCGGTCTCCGGCTTCTGGCTGATCGCGATCATCGGAGCGCTCACCCTCTACGCCGCCAGAAGCAACGCCCTCCCGTGACCACGCCGCGATCGAGCAACTCAGGGCGTCCGGACCGCGAAGCCTTCATGCGTCCGGCTGCACCGGCTTGCCCGGTCCCGGCCTGGGGCGGTGATGCGTGCGGATCCAGGTGAGCCGGCCGACCGCGATGTTCTGCGTTTCCGCCAAGCTGAGGTTGCTGTGACTGACATCGACGGTGGCGGTGATGCTCTTGTGCGTGGTGTCGATCACCACCACCGCGTCCTGCTTGCCGGTGGTCGTCGTGACGTACGCGCCCTTGCCGCCTGCTGGGCGACGGCGCGTCGGGCAGCCGCCAGGTACAGGGAAATACTTCGGATCACGGGAACCTGTGCTCATCCGCCGACACAGTCTTGATGTGATGGACAGCCTTCCCATGGACGCCGAGCTGTGGACGCGAGCGGCGAACGGGGACACCGAGGCCTTCGGCGTCATCTTCGACCGGCACGCGCGCGCCGTCTACAACCACTGCTTCCGCCGTACGGCTGACTGGTCGGAGGCTGAAGACATCACCTCGGTGGTGTTCTTGGAGGCATGGCGGCGGCACAGGGAACTGAGTCCCGAGCGCGACACGGTGCTGCCCTGGCTCCTCGGCGTGGCCAACAACGTCCTGCGCAACCGATACCGCGCCAAACGCAGTTATCGAGATGCCCTCGGCCGAATGCCCGCCATGTCCGCAGAGCCGGACCCGGCCGATGACATCGCCGGACGGATCGACGATGAGCGCCAGATGCGCCGTGTGCTCACCGCGGTCAACCGGCTCCCGCTCACCGACCAGGAGGTCCTGTCCCTGTGCGTGTGGGCGGGACTCAGCTACGACGATGCCGCGATCGCGCTCGGCTTACCGGTGGGAACGGTGCGCTCGCGCCTGTCGCGGGCTCGCTCCCGGCTCAGGAAGCTGACGGCCTCATTCTCTGGCAATGCGCAGGAACTGCCGGGCGACACGGCACACAGACAGGGTGAGCGTCACACAGCGCTCCGGCCTTCAGTGGAGGACTCATGACTGATCCGCTCATCCCCAACGAGCGTGACCTTCCGGGCGGCCGCCATGCGCAACGAAGGGCCCACCTCATGGCCGAGATGACCAGACATTCCCAGGACGCACATGGCGCGTCACCGCACCCTCTGACGTTGCCCCAGGAGCCAGGGTCTCCCCGGCGGTCCCGGCTGCGGCCACGACTTGTGGGCCGCCTGACCATCGGAGCTGTCGCCGCCGCAGTGACCGTGACCGCGGTGGTGGGAACCGTGGCGATCGGACAGAAGGCGTCCACGGCTCAGGCCGCGGTCATCTGCTCCAAGGAACATGACTATGTGGTCGCCCGCATCATGGACCCGCTCGCCGATCAGCAGCGGCTCAGGAACGACTTCCGGGCGTGCGGCTTCGACATCGACCTGGAGTTGGTCCCCGTCTCGCCCAGCGTGGTGGGAAGCATCGTGATGATGGAGGGGAACCAGAAGATCCACACGATTGACGACCCTTCCTGCAGGACGGCGAGCGGCGGACCGTGCCCGATCGGCCTGCGCATCGAGGCGGGGTTCACCGGCGAGGCCGCGGTGGTCCTTGGGCGCGCCGCCCGCCCCGGCGAGCGCTACAGCTCCACCAACGCCTCGACGGCGAAGGGCGAAGCGCTGGAAGGCATCTCCGTCAAGGGGCGCACCGTCGCGGAGGTGGAGGCGCTGATCGCCCAGAAGCATATGACGATCGCGCACTACAACGTCCAATGGTCTCTTCCGGACGGGCGAGGCTACGGCGATCTCGCACCTCGGTCGAAGGTCGACCCGACGTGGCGGGTCACAAGCGTCGACCCGTACGCGTCTGGGCAGGTCATGCTGATGATCAAACCTGATGGACCCGTGCCGTCGGACATCATGAAGAAGATCGAGGACGCCGGCGCACCTCCGTCGGCCGTACCGGAGCCGACACCCACGTCGGGGTCCTGAGCCGGCCGGCGGGCACCGGCCTCCCGCTCAGCGTGCTTGGCCCTGGAGGCTGCGGGCGAGGTCGGTGAGGGCCTTGATGAGCTGGTCGACGGAGGTGTCGGTCAGCCCGGCGACGGTCTCTTCCGCGAGATCTCGCCACAGCTCCTTCACACGCAGGACGACTTCGCGGCCTTCGTCGGTCAGGCGTACGACGTTCGCGCGGGCGTCCTGGGCTGCGGGGATGCGGCTGACCAGCCCTGCCGCCTCCAGTTTGCGCACCATGAGGGTGATGCTGGGCGGTTCGCAATCCGCTCCGGCGGCCAGTTGCCGCTGGGTCTGCGGGCCTTTGGCGCTGAGCAGCAGCAGTACGGCCTCATGTCCCGGGTGCAGCCCCAACTCCGCGAGTTTGGCGGCAGCCCGGGCGCGATGCTTGAGGGCGATTGTCCGGATCGCTCCGTTCAGCGCATCGGCCCGTTCGAAGTCCATCAGGCCCCCTTGCCCAAGAGATCATTATCTGCATAATAGTTAGGTAGATAACGTTATTCCCCTAACTAATTCTAGCAAGGGAGATCACCATGCGTGCGGTGGGCTTCACCTCCTTCGGCGACCCCGGCGTGCTGGCCGTCGCCGATACGCCCCTGCCCCAGCCCGAGGAAGGGCAGGTGCGCATCCGCGTCCAAGCCACGACCGTCAACCCCGCTGACGTCGCCGCCCGTTCCGGCGCCTTCGGCCCGATGCTGCCCACCGGGCCCCGCTACGTCCTCGGCTGGGACGTGGCCGGCACGGTCGACGCCGTCGGACCGGCCGCCTCCGGCTTCGCGCCAGGGGACCGGATCGTCGGCATGTCCGACTGGTTGACGACCAAGCGCGGCACGTACGCCGAGTTCGTCGTCCTGGACACCGCCGCGATCGCGCCCGCTCCAGCCGGGGTCGATCCGGTCGAAGCGGCGACGCTCCCCGTCAACGCCCTGACCGCCGACCAGGCTCTGGATCTGCTCGGCCTGACCCAGGGCCAGACCTTGGCCGTCACCGGAGCCGCCGGCGCGGTGGGCGGCTACGCCGTCGAGCTGGCCCGCCATCGCGGCCTCGACGTCATCGGTATCGGCTCCGCCCAGGACGAGGCCTTCATCAGCGGACTCGGAGCGACCTTCCTTCCCCGCTCGGACGATCCGGTCAGCGCCCTGCGCGCGATCGCGCCCGAAGGCGTCAACGGGCTGCTGGACGCGGCGGTCATCGGCCCTCAGGTGCTGGCCGCGGTCAGGGACGGTGGCGCGTTCGTGAGCGTGATGCCGCCCGCAACGCCACCGGCCGAGCGTGGCATCAGAGTCGAGACCGTCTTCGTGCACAGCGACGGCGCGCGCCTCCGCGACCTGGTCGCCCTCGTCGAGCAGGGCCTGCTCACCCTCCGGGCGGCCGGGACCTTCACCTTCGACCAAGCCGCGGAGGCCCACGAACTGTTCGCCAAGGGCGGCGTCCGCGGCCGACTCATCCTGGTGCCATGAAGCACGAAGACGAATTCGCCCGGGCATGGGCCGATCCGCGTCACACCCGTTTCGAACCCCCGCCGATCGACGTCAACCGCTTGCTCGCCGAGCGGTACAGGACGGGTGAGCCGCTCACCTTCACCCGCGCCATGCTCTGGGACCTCGAGGTCCGCAAGGCCTGGCGTCCCGACATCTACATCCCCTACGTCGTACGAGAGGGGAGCGCCGTCACCTGGAACGCCACGGACGACCTCATAACGTTCGACCGCTCCTCGGAGCAGCGGCGCTGGATGGAGCAGGACGACTTCGGTCTGGTCCTCGAGAGGGTCCACCTGAACCCGGCGGAGCAACGTGTCACCTTCATCGGCGCGGCAGAACTGCCCGGACCGGACGGAACCACGCTGCGGGCAGGAACCAGGCAGCCGCTCTTCCACATAGAGCACGCCGTCGGCGGCGACGAGCAGGAGCCGCTGAATCTGTGGCGGATCGTCCATCTCACCGAGGAGCCGGACGAACGCCTCGGCCAGGCGCTCAGCAGACGCACCTACGAGGGATGGCTTCCGGGCTTCATCGAGATCTACATCCGTTCAGCACTGAACATCGAGCTGACCAGGCTTGACACTGCCTGACCCTGATCACGGCCGCGGCTGATGCCCCCATGATCTCGGTAAACAGAAGGGCCTCCGACCTGCTGGTGCAGATCGGAGGCCCTACTTGATGGCGGTGGTGGTGGGATTTGAACCCACGGATGAGTTGCCCCATCACACGCTTTCGAGGCGTGCGCCCTCGGCCACTAGGCGACACCACCGCGCACGAGCTTACCGGATCCGCCGAGTAGCGAAGAACCGCTTTAGTACGGAGGAGCACTCATCGGCGAGCACCCCCATGACGACCTCGGGCCGATGGTTGAGCCGGCGATCGCGTACGACGTCCCAGAGCGAGCCCACGGCCCCGCCTTTCTCGTCCACGGCGCCGTACACGATCCGGTCCACCCTGGCCTGCACAGCGGCGCCCGCGCACATCGTGCAGGGCTCCAGCGTCACGACGAGCGTGCAGCCGCTCAGCCGCCACTGCCCGCGCCCCATGGCCGCCTGCCTGAGCGCGAGCACCTCGGCGTGGGCCGTCGGGTCGGCCGAGGACTCGCGGTCGTTGCCCGCCATGGACAGGACCTCGCCGAGCGGGTCGAGCACGACCGCGCCCACCGGGATCTCCCCTCTGGCGCCCGCCGTGACGGCCTCCGCCAGCGCCAGGCGCATGGCCTCCTCGTACGTCACGGCGAAAGCCAGATCACCGCAGCGGCCTCCTCGTACGTCACGGCGAGAGCCAGATCACCGCAGCCGGTCGAGCTCGTCGGCGAAGGAGAGCCGCTCGGCGATCACCGACAGGATGTCGGCCGGCAGCACGCCCTCCTCCATGCTCAGCTCGATCAGCTCCTCCGAGCTGACTCCGAGGTCGCTGAGCAGCTCGAAGTCGCCTGCAGGGCGCACGCCGAGGCCGTTGCCCTCCTTGTCGGGCACCACGCCGGCGAACTCGGCGAACAGCTCACCCAGGCTGTCGGAGAGCACCGCGTGCACGTCGGACAGGAACACGCGCGGCTCGTCCTCGTCCCGGTACCGGACGATGGCGAACCACTCGTCCTCGACCTCGACGCAGAGCAGGGCCAGCTCGTCGCCGGCGAGTCCGAGCGCCTCCGTGACCGCGTCACCGAGGTCGTCGACGATCTCGGCGTCGCTCAGATCGACCTCGGCACCGCTCCAGCCGTCGGAGGTCCTGACGAAAGCCGCAGAGAAGGTGTTGGACGCCATGTCCGCGCTCCAGGGGGGTCAGCCGAAGACCGATTCGATGGCACGCTCGAACGGCTCGGAGAAGCCGAGCCGCGCGGCGATGCTGGACAGTACATCTTCGGGCAGCAGGTCAATGTCGCCGGAGAGGATGCCCAGCTCCATCTCGTCCAACCCGAGATCGGCGAAGATCGACAGATCCCCGGCGGGGAGCACGGTCTCCTCGTCCTGGAGGATCTCGTCGAGCTCCTCCTCGTCCGGCACCGGCACGTCGAGATAGTCGAGAACCTCGCGCGCCAGCGGGAAGTCCCAGGAGGCGGCGATGTCGGACAGGAAGACGTCCACCCGCTCGCCGAGGACCCGCAGCGCCACGAAGAACTCATCCCCCACGGCGACCAGGCCGATCGTGCCGCTCTCGCTCGGCTGCTGACGCAGGGCGTGGATGAGCCCCTTCAGGTCGGACGTGAGCGCGACCGGCAGGAGCTCGGCATCCCAGCGATCGTCCTCGCGGTAGACCACAATGGCGAAGTCAAGAGCGTCTTCGTCTGTCATCGCCATCTCCACCCGACCTCTGACCCGAAATATCACCAGCACCCAATCGTTCCAGAACCGACCACTGGGCGTGTGCCTCTCCGACCAAATTGTGATCAAAACCAATGACCTCAGGCCGCCGCAGTCAGTGATCGCCCACGGTTGTCAGGGGTCGGCAGCATTGTCCACCACCAGATACGTTGTCCTTTATGGAAACCCTCGTCGTAGATCATCCGCTCGTGGCGCACAAGCTGACCACGCTGCGTGATGTGCGCACCGACTCGCCGACCTTCCGCAGGCTCGCGGATGAGCTGGTGACGCTGCTCGCGTACGAGGCCACCCGCGACGTGCGGGTCACCGACGTCACCGTCGAAACGCCGGTCTCCCCGGCCCACGGCGTGCGCCTGGCCAAGCCCCAGCCGCTCGTGGTGCCCATCCTGCGCGCGGGGCTCGGCATGCTCGACGGCATGACCAGGCTGCTGCCCACGGCCGAGGTCGGGTTCCTCGGCATGATCAGGAACGAGTCCACGCTCAAGGCGGAGACGTACGCCACGCGACTGCCCGACGACCTCTCGGGACGGCAGTGCTTCGTCGTCGACCCCATGCTGGCGACCGGGGGCACGCTGGCGGCGGCCGTGCAGTTCCTGTTCGACAGGGGCGCCGTGGACGTCACCGCCATCTGCCTGCTGGCCGCCCCTGAAGGGCTGGCCTACATGGACAAGGTGTTCGCGAACTCGGGCAAGCCCATCCGCGTCGTGACCGCCGCACTCGACGAGCGGCTCAACGAGAACGGCTACATCGTGCCCGGCCTCGGTGACGCGGGAGACCGCCTCTACGGCGTCGTCTGATCCTGCGGCGTGTCCTGAAAACCCCCTCCCTGTTACGCGCAGTCATCTCTTCGTTACATACTGTTGTCAGGTGGGTACGAAGAGGCAGGAAGGCAACTTCCGCATGCTCGTGGGGAGCACGATGAGCGATCACACCGAGGCGGATCCGACTCCGTACGCGGAGGTGGAGACGGTGCTGTGCGACGAGTTCGCCGGCATCCACTCCGCGACCACCGTAACGCGGTGCGTCGAGGCGGCGCACTACGGCGCGCTGGAGGTCACCGGTTACGCCCACCCGAGCCTTGTGGAGCGCATCGCGCGCAAGCACCTTCACGTCCTGGCTCTGGTGGCCAGCGAACGAGGCTAAGCAAGATCAAAACTATCCCGTCAAGTCACCTTTACCCGGGCACTCGGGTGGGTAATGTAGAGGGCGGGTGGAGTGGGTAAGGGCACGGAGGCGACGGTGCAGGTCAAAAAAGTCCTCACATACGGTGGCATCGCATTTGTGGCGTACTACCTGTTCGCGCGGCCATCTGACGCCGCGGACTCGGTGAAGGGGGCGTTCGACACGGTGTTCAACGCGGCCGACTCGCTGGCGCAATTTGTGAACAGCCTGTCATGAGACTTGTGACCCACGGGGACTCCGCTCCGTCGTCGGTCAACCGATACCTCCTCCCCCAAGAACAACAGTTCATCATGGTGCGACGGCACCCTGCCATCCTGCTGCGTCCGGTCGCCGAGGTCCTCGGCGGCCTGATCCTCGCCGGACTGCTCAGCAAGTTCTTCGGCGGCAGCGAGCAGGGCGGCACGGCGCTGGTCGTCGTGTGGTGGCTGTGGCTCCTGCTACTTGTCCGTTTCGTATGGAAAGTCGCGGAGTGGTCGGTCGATTACTTTGTGGTGACTTCCAAGCGCATGTTGCTGACCACCGGGCTCATCACCCGCAAGGTCGCGATGATGCCATTGGGCAAGGTCACCGACATGAGCTTCCAAAGATCTCTGCTTGGGCGCATGCTCGGTTACGGTGAGTTCATCCTTGAGTCGGCCGGTCAGGATCAAGCACTGTCCACGGTTGAGTACATTCCGTATCCGGAGACCCTCTACCTCGAGGTCTGCGGCATGCTTTTTCCGAGCAAGGACGAGAGTGACGATTAATCTCCCGGCGGGGAATTCTTCAGCAGGGATACCCGATTCGGCTACTTCATGCAATCATTGCGTGTTGTTGACCCTTCCCCGCCTTGAGAGATGAGATGCCGAGTCAGGGAACCATCGGTGACCGCGTCCGCGGATTGCGGCTGAACAGGCGGATGTCCCAGGCCCAACTGGCCGGACCCGACCTGTCTGACAGTTATGTCTCGCTCATTGAGTCGGGTAAGCGCACGCCGACTCCTGTCGTGGCTCGGCTGCTCGCCGAGCGGCTGGGGTGCACGACCGAGTTCCTCCTTCACGGGATCGAGCCTCGGCAGCGCATCGACACCGAGCTCGGGCTGCGCCACGCCGAGCTGGAGCTGCAGCACGGCGACCCGGCCGTCGCCGCGGACCGTTTCACGGAGATCGTGAAGGCCGCCGACGAGGAGAACGCCATGCTGACCGCGCACGCGCGGTTCGGCAGGGCACGCGCGCTCGAGGCCCAGGGACGCCTCGGCCAGGCGGTGGAGGCGTTCGAGCGCCTGCGCAAGGAGGCCGCGGCCCACCCCGAGCGCCTGGCGGACCTCCCGCTCACGATCGCGCTGAGCCGCTGCTACCAGCGGGCGGGCGACCGGCTGCGGGCCCGTGACCTGGCCTCCGCCGCGCTCAAGCAGGCCGAGCGGCTGTCCATCACGCAGGGCGAGATCGCCATCGACCTGGCCGCCGCGCTGGTCGAGGCGCGCAGCGAGCGCGAGGGCGGCTCCCCTGAGCTCGAATACGTCAAGCGGGTGCTGGGCCTGACCGGCGTTCCTGAAGTTGTGGACCGTTCCGGAGAGATTCACGCGCTGTGGCACGCGAGCGCCGCCGCCGCGGCGGGCGAGGACTCCGCGCTGGCCGTGCGCCTGGCCGATGACGCGATCATGGCGGGCCGCCAGGTCCGGCTGTCGCTGCAGCTCGCCAGGACCGCCATGCACTGGTCCAGGCTGGCCACGGCGCCGCTCGACGAGGCCGAGCGGCTCATCTCGGCCGCGTCCAAGGCGTTCGCCGCCTCTCCCGCGACCAAGAGCGAGCACGGCGAGAGCCTCATCGTGCACGCGCGGGTCAACCTGCGCGCCGGCAAGCCGGCACGCGCGGGCGAGTTGGCCGCCGCGGCTCTCTCGCCGGCGGACGACCACACGGGCACGACGGTCGCCGAGGCCCACCTCGTGCTGGCCACCGTGGCGATCGACCTGGGCGGCGACGCTTCGGCACACCTGGGCGACGCCCACCGGGTGCTCGACACGCTCGACCGGCCGGTGTTCGGCTCGGACCGGCAGGCCGCCCGTTGCTGGCGTGAGCTCGGCGATCTGTACGGCGTGGTCGGATCCAGAGCACAGCAGACCGCCGCATATCGTAAGGCGCTCGAAGCCGCCGGAGTCCGCTCTGCCCTGGCAGGGGTGACGGTCGACGCCACAGTTTCTCGCTGAAGCCTCCCGGAGCTCCAGATTTGGCGTTTTGAGTCTGGAATAATTAGGGTCTACCAGTCATTGACTCATAGGATGATTGGTTTCCCCGGAGGAGGCGGACTGTGAGTCTGCGTACGGCGCAGCGGGCTTCGCTCGTCGATCAGGTGATCGATCAGCTCAAGGAGCAGATCACCTCAGGATCGTGGCCGATGAACGGCAAGATCCCGACCGAGACGGTGCTCGCGGAGCAGCTCGGAGTGGGTCGCAACACCGTTCGAGAGGCCGTACGCGCTCTCACACACGCCGGGCTGCTCGAGTGCCGTCAGGGGGACGGCACTTACGTCCGCGCGACCAGCGAGCTGTCCGGCGCCATGCTGCGCCGGCTGAAGCAGGCCGAGCAGCTGGAGATCCTCGAGGTACGGCGCGCGCTCGAGGTCGAGTCGGCCCGCCTGGCGGCGACCCGGCGCACCGACGACGACATCAAGCGCATCGAGGCGGCGCTGGCCGAGCGGGACCGGGCCTGGGAGCTGGACGACCCCGACTTCTTCGTGGAGGCCGACCTGGCCTTCCACATGGCCGTGGCGCACGCGACGCACAACCTGGTCCTGATCGACCTGTACGAGGACTTCTCGGCGGCTCTGCGGGCCAGCATCACGGCGGCGGGCACCTCGCTCAACAAGAGCTACATCCCGCATGACGCCATCGCGCGTGCCATCGCGTCAGGTGACGCGGCAGCGGCCGAGCGGGCCGGCCACGCCTGCATGGAGCACATTCTCATCGCCCTCACCGAGTCCTGACTGCCTGCCGCCTGCAAAGGGTGTGACAAAGCAGACAACTCGCCCAGGAATGGCGCCTGATCGCTTCAGTGCTCTAACGAAAGAGTGAATAGCGAAGGGGAAAACGCCATGACCATTCTTGTCGCCTACGACGGCTCCGCTGATTCGCGTACCGCCATCGAGTTCGCGGCCAAGCACCTCGCCGCCGAGCCCACCGTCGTCATCACGGTGTGGGAGCCGCTGCTCGTCCAGCTCAAGAAGTATCCGCTGGCCGCGGGCGCCATCGATCCGGCCACCGAGGACGAGGCGCACGCCCTGGCCGAGCAGCATGCCAAGGAGGGGGCGGAGCTGGCGATCGCCTCCGGGCTCGCCGACGTCACTTTCCGGGCGGTGGCCGACAACGAGTCGATCTGGAAGACGATTGTGGACGTGGCGGACGAGATCGACGCCTCGTTGATCGTCACGGGCTCGCGCGGACTGGCCGGGGTCCGATCGGTGCTGCTCGGCAGCGTGTCCAACCACGTGCTGCACCACGCGCACCGGCCGACCCTCATCGTGCCGCCCGCCAAGACTCCGCGCTGATCCCTCCGTACTCGGCCGCCTTTCAAGGGGTTGGCACGAGATTTGGAGCGGCGAGGCGTCGGGGGCCGGGCACTATGACGCTGCGGGAAACGTGGCGCCGTCCGGCGAAGAGACGCAGCCGGTCTCGGGTGCGCAACCGGCGGGGACACCCGAGGTGTGCGGCGGGCACAGCTGGGTGTCGATGCGGCGCGCGCCCGGCCCCTCGTCGCCCAGCCGGTCCTGCGGGTTGGCCACCGGGCACCGGTCCAGTGACAGGCAGCCGCATCCGATGCAGTCGGTGAGGTCGTCACGTAGCCGCTGGAGCTGCTCGATCCGGTCGTCCAGCTCACCGCGCCAGGCCGCCGACAGCCGGGCCCAGTCCGCGCGGGTGGGGGTGCGCTCGTCCGGCAGCTCGGACAGGGCGTCCTTGATGGTCTTGAGGGGGATGCCGATGCGCTGGGCCAGCCTGATGAACGCGACTCTGCGCAGGGTGTCGCGGTGGTACCGGCGCTGGTTGCCCGCCGTACGACGGCTCTTGATCAGGCCCTTGGCCTCGTAGAAGTGCAGAGCGGACACGGCCACCCCGCTGCGCTCGGCGAGCTGGCCGACCGAGAGTTCCTTGGTGTTCCAGGCGACCTTCGTCATACCTGGAGATTACTTGAGAGTTCGCTCGAAGAACGTCTCCAGGACCACGACCGTCTGCGTCCCCGTGACGCCGTCCACGCCGAACACCCGGCGCAGCACGTCCTGCAACTCGGCCGTCCCGGACGTACGGACCTTGAGCAGCACCGACGCGGGGCCCGCGATGACGTGCGCCTCCTCGACCTCCGGTATCGCCGCCAGCCGGTCCGCGCTGTCGCCCATCCACGTGCTCCCGTCCACGAGCACGTACGCCGTGACCGTGCGTCCGAGCGCCGCCTGATCCACCTCGATCGTCGTGCGCCTGATCACGCCGCGCTCGCGCAGCTTGCGCACCCGCTCGTGCGCGGCCCCGCTCGACAGCCCCACCGCCTTGCCGAGCACCGCGTACGACTGCGTCGCGTCCTCCAGCAGCAGCCCGATCAACTTCCTGTCGATATCATCCACAGCAAGATGGTATCCGGTGATATGCCCACTAAGCCGAACAGCGTATGGTGGCGGCATGACGGACATGATTGCCACTGAGTTCGAGGTGCTGGACGAGCGGTTCGCCGCGATCGGCGGGGACGACCAGGTCGAACGGCTCCACACCGGCACCCGCTGGGCGGAGGGCCCTGTCTACTTCGCCGCCGGCAGGTTCCTGGTCTGGAGCGACATCCCCAACGAGCGGATGCTGCGCTGGGACGAGATGACCGGTGCGGTGGGCCCGTTCCGCCAGCCGTCCGGCTACACCAACGGCAACACCCTCGACCGCGAGGGCCGCCTGATCTCCTGTGAGCACGGCCACCGCCGCGTCACCCGCACCGAGCACGACGGCTCGATCACGGTGATCGCCGACCGTTGGCAGGGCAAGCGGCTCAACAGCCCCAACGACGTCGTGGTCCGCTCCGACGGGTCGATCTGGTTCACCGACCCGCCGTACGGGATCATCAGCAACTACGAGGGCTGGGCCGCCGAGCAGGAGATCGACGGCTGTCACGTCTACCGCGTCGACCCGGCGACGGGCGAGGTCCGGATCGTGGCCGACGATTTCGTCCGCCCCAACGGCCTGGCGTTCTCGCTCGACGAGAGCCGCCTCTATGTCGCCGACACGAGGATGAAGCACCTGCGCGTGTTCGACGTGCGGGAGGACGGCACGCTGGCGGGTGGCAAGGTGTTCGCCGAGGGCACGGAGCAGGACAACTTCGACGGCCTGCGGCTCGACGACACCGGCCGCGTCTGGGCCGCGGCGGGCAAGGCGGTGCTCTGCTACGACCCCGACGGCACGCTGATCGGCCGGCTGAAGCTGCCGGAGTCCACGTCCAACCTGGTGTTCGGCGGGCTCAAGCGCAACCGGATGTTCATCACGGCCTCGTCCTCGCTCTACTCCCTGATGACCAACGTCACCGGCGCGCCCCCCGTCTGGGCCAGGCGCTAGCCTCACTCCCACCTGAACAGCCGCGCGGCCAGCCCGCCGAAGAGCAGGAGACCGGCGCCCACGACCGCCAGGTGCGCGGTCTCCGGCGGGTGACCCGCCCAGGTGTCCCTGAGCGCCTCGGCGAACGGTCCCGCGACGGAGTAGTCGCTGACCGCCCGCAGCGCGTCGGGCATGATGTCGCGCGGCACCCACATGCCCGCCAGGAACATCAGCGGGAACATCACCACCGACCCGACCCCGGACGCGACCTTCGGGTTGGGCGCCAGCGCGGCGATCACCAGCCCGATGGCCTGCAACGCCGCGCTGCCGAGCAGGAAGACCAGCACGAACCCCACCCACTGCCGCGGCGCGGCCGAGCCGAAGACCAGCGAGCCCGTCACGATCAGCACGGCCGTGGAGACCGCTCCGACTCCCAGGTGGATCAGGAGCTGCGCGGCCAGCAGCCGTCCCGGGTGCACGGGCGTGGTGGACATCCGCCTGAGCACCCCTTGCTGGCGGTACGCGCTCAGCACCGCCGGCATGACGTTGCAGGCCAGTATCAGCAGTGAGAGCAGCGTCATCATGCTCGGCATCTGCGTGTCCACGTACCTCTCGCCGGACGCCACCCGCTCGGTCATCGACGGGATGCTGAGGCCCAGCACGGCCAGGAGCGCGACCGGCAGACCGATCGTGAAGATCAGGAACGGCCATTCGCGCAGGTGCAGCTTGGTCTCCACAAGCAGCAGCTTCATGACAGCTTCCTTCCGGTGAGCGCGAGGAACGCGTCGTCGAGCGTGGCCTGCTCCATCCGCAGGTCTCCTGGAACGATCTGGTGCCGGGCCAGGGCGAGCGTGACGGCGGCGGCGAGGTTGCCCGTACCGCTCACCACGACTTGGTCGCCGCTCCTGGCGACCTCGCGCACCTCGGGCAGGGCCAGCAGCAGGCCGTCGTCGAGGGGCGCCGACGGCCGGAACCTCACCCGCTGCTCCCCGCCCACCTGGGCGATGAGCCCTGCGGGCGTGTCGGTGGCGACCACCTTGCCCCTGTCGATGAGCGTGAGCCGGTCGCAGAGCCGCTCGGCCTCCTCCATGAAGTGGGTGACCAGGACGATCGTCACGCCGGAGTCGCGTACGTCCCTGACCAGCTCCCAGGTGTCCCTGCGGGCCTGCGGGTCGAGTCCGGTCGTCAGCTCGTCGAGCACCGCCACGCGCGGCCTGCCCACCAGGGCCAGCGCGACCGAGAGCCGCTGGCGCTGGCCGCCGGAGAGGTTCTTGAACGCCGTGTCCCGCTTGTCGGCGAGTCCGACCCGTTCGAGCAGTTCGTGCCAGTCCGCCGGGTCCGGATAGAAGGAGGCGTAGAGGTCGATGGCCTCCCACACCTTGAGCTTCTCCGGCAGCGCCGCGCTCTGCAGCTGCATGCCGAGCACGTGCCGCAGCTCGCCCCTGTTCAGCTGCGGGTCCAGCCCGGCCACACGTACGGTGCCGCCGTCCGGCTTGCGCAGGCCGGCCACGCATTCCACGGTGGTGGTCTTGCCCGCGCCGTTCGGGCCGAGGATGCCGAAGATCTCACCCTCCGCGACCTCGAACGACACGTCCTCGACCGCCAGGTGGTTCGGGTACTGCTTGCGCAGGTTCCTGACTTCGATGACTTTCATGCCATCGACGCTAGGAACACGGGGTTTGTCGGGGAATCCGGCTGGATGCCGCCCAAGGGTGTATCTAAGTGCAATGGTGAGTCCGGACCCCTTGGCTCAGACTGGGGGCATGCTCCTGCGAAGGTTCGGTCAGGTCCTGGCGCTGCTCGGGCTCCTCGTCATCGAGGCGCCCGCGATCGCGCTGAGCATCGGCATGCTGACGCTCTCGTTGGCTGTCGGCATGGTCTTCCTGTTCCCGCCGCAGGTCATGATGGTCAGGAGGCTCGCCGGACTCAATCGGCGGCTGGTGAAGGAGTGGACCGGCGTCGGCATCGAGCCGCCGTACCTGCCCGAGCCCCCGCCCCCGGTGCCGCAGGCGGACGGCATGTACCGCTCGGACCGGACCCTCTACAAGACGCCGCGGGTCCCCGCCTGGAACAACCGGTGGAAGTGGCTGATCAGCGACCCCGCGACCTGGCGTGACCTGGCCTGGCTGGCGCTCGACCCGGCGGTGAAGGTGGCGCTGATGCCGCTGTTCGTCCTCGTCCCCGAGCGCGGCCTGCGCGTCTACGCCTTCTGGAGCGAGCTGCTGCTCGGCGCGACCGCCGCCAGCCGCCTGGCGAGCCAGGTGAGCCACCTCAAGCGGACGCGTAACCTGGCCGCCGACTCGCAGGCGGCAGAGATGCGCAGGATCGAGCGCGACCTGCACGACGGCACACAGGCCAGGCTGGTGGCGATCGGCATGACGCTGGGCGCGGTGGAGCAGCTCGTCGACGACGACCCCTCGGCGGCCAAGGCGCTGCTCTCCAAGGCCAGGGAGGCCTCCTCCGACACGCTGACAGAGCTGCGCCGGCTCATCCGCGGCATCCACCCGCCGGTGCTGGCCGAGCGCGGGCTGGCCGACGCCGTGCGCGCGCTCGCCATCGACAGCCCGATGCAGGTCACGGTGGACGTCGATCTCCCGCACCGGCCGGAGGCGCCGGTGGAGGCCGCGGTGTACTTCGCGGTCAGCGAGCTGCTCTCGAACGCCGCCCGGCACGGCGACGCGCGCTCGGCGACGGTGGACATCAGCTCCGACGGCCCGAACCTGCGTGTCACGGTCACCGACGACGGCATGGGCGGCGCCGACCCGGCCAAGGGCAGCGGTCTGTCCGGCATCGAGCGGCGGCTGGCCGCCTTCGACGGGGTGCTCGCCCTGCACAGCCCGCCGGGCGGCCCCACCACCGTGACGCTCGGCCTGCCGCGGGTGCTGCCCGAGCACTGGGCGGGCAAGGTCCCCAAGATGCCGCGCTGGAAGGCAGCCCTCATCATCCTGCTCTGGGGCACGGCCTGGTGCCCGACGTTCCCGCAGGGATTCGTGGCGGGCATCTTCAAGATCTTCGACGTCGACGAGAAGACCTGGTTCCTCGCGCTGTACATGCCCGAGGCCTGGCAGTGGCCGGTCATCGTCGGCATGATCCTCCTGGGTACCCTCATGTACGTCATGGCCTTCTGGCTCTCCAACCACCACCGCGAGCGCTGGTACGAACGTGTCCTGCCGACCAGACTGTCGTGCTGATGAACGTACTGATCGCTGAAGACCTCTACCTGCTCAGGGACGGGCTGGTGCACCTGCTCCAGGCCCACGGCTTCTCCGTCGTGGCGGCCGTGGAGAGCGGGCCCGAGCTGCTGAAGGGCCTGCTGGAGCTCCGGCCCGACGTCTCGATCGTGGACGTACGGCTGCCGCCCACGTTCACGGACGAGGGCCTGCAGGCCGCGCTGGCGGCCAGGGAGAAGGTGCCGGGGCTGCCGATCCTCGTGCTGTCCCAGCACGTCGAGCAGCTGTACGCGCGCGAGCTGCTGGCCGACGGCTCCGGCGCGATCGGCTACCTGCTCAAGGACCGGGTCTTCAACGCCGGGCAGTTCATCGACGCCGTACGCCGGGTCGCCGAGGGCGGCACGGCCATGGACCCCGAGGTGATCGCCAAGCTGCTGGCCAGCAACGCCAGGCACGAGCCGCTGGCCGCGCTCACGCCGCGCGAGCGGGAGGTGCTCGAGGCCATGGCGGAAGGGCGCTCCAACGCCGCCATCTGCCAGCGGCTCTACCTCAGCGAGAGCGCCGTGGCCAAGCACACGGCCTCCATCTTCGCCAAGCTGGGGCTCGCGCCGTCGGACGACGACAACCGCCGCGTGCTCGCCGTACTCGCCTATCTCAACAGCCGCTAGATCTTTAGGGGCCCTGTGGGCTCATTCACCTGGACCGCCCGGACTTGTCAGTCGCACCGGATATTTTCATAGAGGGACGGCGCGACGAAGGGGTGGTAACAGGTGAAGATCCGGGTTAACCGCGATGTTCTGGCAGATGCGGTGGCGTGGGCCGCCCGGGTTCTGCCCGCCCGGCCTGTGGTGCCTGTCCTGTCCGGGCTGCTGCTGGAGGCGGGCGACGAGCTGACGCTGTCCGCGTTCGACTACGACGTCTCGGCCAGGGCGGCGATCGACGCCGACGTGGCCGAGGAAGGCCGCGTTCTCATCCCGGGGCGGCTGCTGGCCGAGATCAGCAGGAGCCTGCCCGCCGACGACGTGGAGATCGTCACCGAGGGCCCCGAGGCGGTCCTGACCTGCGGCAGCGCGGAGTTCGGGCTGATCACGATGCCGGTCGAGGACTTCCCGACCATGCCCACCATGCCGCCGAGCATCGGCGCCATCGGCGGCGGCGTGTTCGCCTCCGCCGTCGGCCAGGTCGCGCCCGCCGCCAGCCGGGACGACACGCTGCCCATGCTCACCGGCATCAGGGTCGACATCGAGGGCGAGTCCGTGGCGATGGCGGCCACCGACCGCTACCGCATCGCGGCCCGCGAATTCACCTGGCGTCCGGCCGGCCCCGACCTCTCCGTCTCCGCCATGGTCCCGGCCAAGGTGCTGGTCGAGGTGGCCAAGTCGCTGCGGGGCGGCGAGGTGTCGATCGCGATGGGCGACGGGGTGGCCGGGTTCGAGAGCGTCGGCCGCAGCACGACGGT
The DNA here is from genome assembly GCF_040674955.1 of Nonomuraea sp. NPDC049695. Classification (NCBI taxonomy): domain Bacteria; kingdom Bacillati; phylum Actinomycetota; class Actinomycetes; order Streptosporangiales; family Streptosporangiaceae; genus Nonomuraea; species Nonomuraea sp. NPDC049695. The sequence goes on from NZ_JBFANV010000007.1 coordinate 228,101, forward strand.
GCGGCTGCTCGACGAGCAGTTCATCGACTACCGTTCCCGGCTGACCTCCGACTGGTCGATCAGGGCCGACGTGGCGGTGACGCCGTTCGTCAACGCGATCAAGCGGGTGGCCCTGGTGGCCGAGCGCAACACCGCGATCCGGCTGTCGTTCAGCCAGGGGCAGGTGCTCATCCAGGCGGGCGGCGGCGACATCGGGCGCGGCGCCGAGGTGGTCGACTGCGAGCTGCGCGGCGACGACATCCAGATCGCCTTCCAGTCGCAGTTCCTGCTCGACGGGCTGACCGGGATCGAGAGCGAGCTGGCCCGCATCAACATGGAGTCGCCGACCAGGCCCGCCCTGATCCAGGACGTGCCCGGCGACGCCCAGCCCGCCTTCCGCTACCTCGTCATGTCCCTGCGCCAGGCCTGAGCCGTCACTTCCGCCGGCCCGCGCCCGCCTGGCGCTCGGCGACCAGCTTGAACACCCTCTTGAACTCCGTGTACGCCTCCTCGCCCACAGCACTCGCGTGCTCCGCCTCCATGGCGGCGATGACGGCGTCCGACTTGACCATGTGGTCGCGCCCCTTCTCGGTGGGCACGATGAGCTTGGCCCTGCGGTCGGCCGGGTCAGGCTGCCGTTCCACGTAGCCGAGTTCCACCAGCTCGTCCACCAGCGTGCCGATCACCTGCTTGTGCTGGCCCGACTGCGCGGCCAGGTCGGTGGCCCTGCTGCCCTCCTCGTCCAGGTACGCCATCACCGCCCCGTGCCGCGGCCTCAGCCTGGGATGTCCCTGCTCGGCGAGCGTCTCGAACAGTTCGTGTTGCAGGCCGAAAAGGGTCCTGCTCGACAGGATGCCGAGATCGGGCTCGTCCTGCTTGCGCCGGCTCCTGCGCACCGTCACATCCTCCATTTAGTCATCAATCTTGATTGTCACTGAATCTTACTATATTGTCGTCTGCATGAGCATCTTGATCACTGGTGCCAACGGCACCGTTTCCAGCGCTGTCCTTCGTTCCCTGACCGGCACCCCGGACGTACGGGTCCTGGTGCGCGACGCGGCCAAGGCGCCGTCGGGCGTGGAGGTCGCGGTCGGCGACCTGGACGACCCCGCCACGCTCGACCGGGCTTTCGAGGGCGTGGACACCCTCTGGCTGCTGACCGCCATGGGCCCGCAGGCGCCGCACGCCAGCATGAACGCCGTCTGGGCCGCCCGAAAGGCAGGGGTGAGCCACATCGTGCGCATGTCGGCCATCGGCGCCGCCCATGACGCACCGACCCGCAACGGCCGCCTGCACGCCCTGTCGGACGTCGAGCTCGCGGCCTCGGGCCTCGACTGGACCGTCATCCGCCCGGCCTTCTTCATGCAGAACCTTCTCGGCTCGGTCAACGGCGACACCCTGTACGGCGGGACGGGCGAGGGCCGGCTCGGCATGATCGACGTACGCGACATCGGCGACTTCGCCGCCGCGGTCCTTCGCGACCCCGCACAGCACAGGGGCAGCACCTACACTCTCACGGGCCCGGCCAGCATCTCACTACGAGACGCCGCCGCCGAACTCACCAGGACGTACGGGACGCCGATCGCCTACCAGCCGGTCACGCCCGACGACGTTCGCCGGTCGATGCTGGACGCGGGCCTGCCTTCGTGGATCGCAGCGGTCACCCAGGAGTACCTCACGGCGTACTCGGCGGGGTGGGGCGACTACACGACCCCGGACTTCGAGAAGGTGACGGGCCGCCCGGCCCGGTCGTTCGCCGACTTCGCCCGCGACCACGCCGCCCAGCTCCGCCCATGACATGTGCGCCGCTGACCATGCGGTGTCGTGTCAGCGGCCGCGTCAGGACGGCAACGGCCCCGTATCAGAGCGGTCGGCGATGGTGGATGCCATGAACGGTTCGGCAAC